>JAZGGI010000009.1 GCA_036480375.1 Candidatus Zixiibacteriota bacterium | reverse complement strand
AAGATATATCGAGGTCGCTTACTCAGTGGACGACATGGAGTACGGATTCAAGGTAGGTTGCTACGACAAAAATCTTCCGCTTGTGATTGATCCACTGCTGGCATCAACTTATCTGGGTGGAAGCGGCACTGAGGGTGGCGATGCGTATTGGTGGATTTGGACCGCATTGGGTCCTGATGATGCTGTTTATGTCGCTGGAATGACAGAATCCAGCGATTTCCCAACAATTCCAGGCGCTTATGAAGATGAACGCAAGGGCAATTATGACTTATTTATTTCGAAACTATCCAATGACCTTTCGACTCTTGAAGCGAGTACATTCCTCGGAGGATCGGGATTTGATCAAATATGGTCGCTTGTCGCCGGTGATAATGGAAATGTATATATATCAGGTATCACCCATTCATCCAATTTCCCACACACTTCCGGTGCGTATGATTCTACCATATCCGGAACAACGGATGGTTTTATTTCAATATTAAGCGGTGATCTCTCAACCTTACAGGCTTCCACATATCTTGGCGGTACCGGGTATGAATTTCGGGTTGCCGCCGCCCTGGACGATAATAACAATATTTTTGTTGTTGGAATGACTAATAATGGAACTTTCCCCAAAACTTCAGGCGTTATCGATGAAGATTACAATGGTGATTGGGATTTTTTTGTTTCGAAATTTAACAGCGATTTAACTTCGTTACTGGCTTCAACATTTCTTGGGGGAACTTATCGAGAAGATTATCCTGACATTGCAATAGATAATAGTAATAATGTATATGTTGGGGGAACCACTGGATCGGATAATTATCCGACAACAACCGGCGCTTACAACACAGAAATAAATGGAACTCCCGGCAATGACTGGGCGAATCTGGATGTGTGCGTATCAAAATTAAGCAATGACCTTACGATCTTACTTGCTTCCACGTTTTATGGCGCTGACGATTATGAAAGCGGATTACACCTTTGTCTGGATGAGGAATCAAATGTTTATACCTATGGCCATACATGGGATTCGAACTTCCCGGTTTCGTCCGGAGTAATCGATGAAGGTTTTAGCGGCGATGAATATCATATTACCAAATTCAACGCAGATTTAAGTAATTGCCTGGCGGCTACATTTTTAACACCTGAAGATGCCGGTTTGGGATATATATCTGATATAAAGTCTGATCGGAATGGCAATATTTGTATTATCGGCTCAACCGCTTCAGAAAATTACCCGGCGACTGATAATGCCTTTGACAATAATTACAATGGCGGTCTTGGTGACGGCTTCCTGATGAAAATCACCGATGACCTGTCAGAAATATTATACTCGACCTTTTTGGGTGGAAGCGGCAAGGAAAGAGCGTGTTCAATAGCAATCGATAAAAAAGGCGATGCAATTATTGCCGGTTTTACCAACTCCTCAATCGATTTTCCAATTACTGCAAATGCCGCCGATGATGATTATAATGGTGGTGAAAGTGACTGTTTTGTCTCCAAATTCACCTTTGACCAATTCACGCGCATCACCGAAGGACCGCATGTAACCGATACAGCATCGACTTCTAGCATCAGCTGGATCGATTACGACAATGATGATTATCCCGACATATTCCTTTCGATGTGGGATGTATCAAACAGATTATACCGGAACAATGGCGACGGCACATTTTCTGAAGCAACCGGTTATGTTTTCCTTGATGAAGGCTCTTCCACCGCCAGTTGCTGGGCCGATTACGACAATGATGGCGACATGGATGCGTACATAGCCAAAGGCATGCATGAGAATATCCCTAATAATTATTACCTGAACAACGGCAATGATTCATTTACCAAAATTACCACGGGAATTATAGCTATCGATTCCGCTGCCTCTATGGCGATAGCCTGTGCCGATTATAATAATGACGCCGCCCTTGATCTGTTTACTCCCGCCTGGATGTTTACCGGTCCATGCAATGATCAGCTATATCAGGGGGTTGGTGACGGGACTTTTACAAAAATAACCGATAGTCCAATAGATGATGACGTTACCACGTCCGGCGAGACGATCTGGACCGATATCGGCGGCGATGGCGATCAAGACTTAATTGTCAGAAAAACCGGAACCTTCATCAGCGATATATTATTTGAAAATAATGATGGAGAATTCACAGCTGTCACCGGTTTAAATTATTTGACTCTTGAAGGTAGCCAGAATTATGATTTTGGCGACTTTGATAATGATGGTGATCAGGATTTATTTATTCCGACCTGGTACGGCTATAACAACGCCCTTTTTGAGAACACCGGCGGTGGCACTTTTGTCCAGGTAACCGGTCAACCAATCACCGATGAAAACCACTGGTCAACTTCGAGCTGCTCCGGCGATTTTGATAACGACGGCGATCTTGATATTTTCCTGATAAATGATGATAAATTAACTGAGGACCAGCCCGACTATTTTTATCTGAATGACGGCACCGGCACATTTACCCCTTATGTAGACAGTTCACTAATAGATAATACCGGCCAGTTATCATGCAAAGTTTCTTATGCTGACTATGATCGCGACGGCGATCTGGATTTGTATCTATCTAATTGGTATTACGAAGAACCGAATATTCAATTAAGGAATAACGGCAATGGAAATAATTGGTTGATAGTTAAGCTCATCGGGATCCAGTCTAATATATCCGGTATTGGCGCCAAAGTAAGGGTGCTGGCGGATATTAACGGTTCCCCGGTCTGGCAAATGCGTGAATTGAGAAGCCACATCAGTTCCCTGGCTCAAGGCTCTTCAGAACTTCATTTTGGCCTCGGTGATGCGACTATTGTAGATTCTATAAAAGTTGAATGGCCCAGCGGGATGGTAAACGCGCTTTCCGATGTCAGCGTTAATCAATTCCTGGTCATCACTGAGATGATGTGCGGCGATGCTAATGGTGATGGTGATGTCAATGTCGGCGATGCGGTTTATATCATCAGCCATGTATTCAAGGGTGGCCCGGCCCCCGAACCAATCGAATCCGGTGATGCCAATTGTGACGGCAATAGCAATATTGGTGATGCGGTTTATCTCATAAACCATGTTTTCAAAGGCGGCCCGGGGCCTTGTGAAGGGTGTGAGTAAAGATGAGGATTGCTGATCGCCGCCCAATTCTTTTACAAAATTGGTTATAATGACTGTTCACATTTGATTAATACTGCTGAATATTGCGTTAATCGATATAGAAAAAAAGAGGTATGATTATTATGAGTATGCTAAAGAAAAATTGGAAATCCTTTTTTTTCTGGCTCACCGGGCTCGGGTCACTTCTCTGGTTGATTCTCCGCAGCGGATCAGATTTTCGTCGTTTAACCTACCCCTGCCAGCGAGCAGCAATTCCAATGGCCTTTTATTGGATTGTTTCCATCATTTCGTTTATTACCGGCACACTCGTCCTGCGAAGGATTCTAAAAATTTCAGGGGCTCTCGTCGTCATTGTTGGTGCTGCATGGTTTGTGGCCTCGATTCCCGGAATTACTTTTTCCAGGCAGAAGGCTGATCTTGATTTACCTTATTGGGTTTCAGATTCGCCAATTTCTCGAGTGTACGTTCTTGATTCCATACCCGTAACGATCGGAACTCTGGACGGCGCTGATGAGTCTACTCCTGATGAATATTTTACTGATCCGGCTACAGATACTCTTTTCCGGTTAATGGAAGCTGACGGTTTTGAGTTTTATAAAACTTCGACTACTCCGAATGGATTGGTTGCTTCAAATGAAATTGTCATTATCAAGGGAAGTTATCAATGGCCGTCATTCAATTCTTCCAACAATGATCGCCTTAAGGGAATAATTAGGAAAATAATCAGCCATCCCGACGGTTTTACGGGAGCAATTATAGTATGTGACAACACTCAGGATTTGGGCTACCAGCTTGGTCACGACAATAATAATTCAGATGATGAAAATCAATCTGTCACTGATGTTATTTCGGCTTTTAGTATCAAAGGTTATAACGTTTCTTCCAATCGCTGGAATACTTTTTGGGATGAGGAGGCGTATGAGTATTCTGTCGGAGATTATAATGATGGATTTGTATATGATGATCAAACAAAAGTTAGCTACCCCAAGTTTTACTCAAGTGATGCCGGATGTTACATATCACTTAAATACGGCATTTGGGATATTTCCACGTCCACATATGACCGCGAGAGAATGTGTTTGATTAATTTCCCGGTTCTCAAATCCCATTTCTGGGCCGGGGCTACAATAGCCGTCAAGAACTGGGTTGGCGTCATGACAACAGCTTATGCTGACATGCGCTATGGCGGATTTAATGAAATGCACGACGACTATTTGTTTGGTAAGTACGCACTGACGGCCAAAATTATGGCCGAGACATATCCCGATCTGACAATTGCCGATGCCAAATTGACTTCTCCCGAGGGACCATTTTACTTGACTGAATCAGTACAGACAGACGTGATTGCCGCTTCTACTGATCCAGTTGCGCTCTCCTGGTATTTAGCCAAATATGTTCTGACACCGGTGGCACACAATTATGGAAATACCGATCCGGATCGCATCGGCTCAGATTACAGGAGAAACCTCAGATACTGGACCTCATTTCTGGCGGATTCGGCCGGTTTACCCTGTACCAAGGATTCAATTGAAATATCTATCCTGGGAAGAAACTTATATGACCTTGATGGAGATTTAGTGCCGGAAGCATATGATAATTGTCCCGGTCTGCCAAATCCTGAACAGTTGGATAATGATGAAGATGGATTAGGGAATTTATGCGATAACTGTATTGATGCGCCCAATCCACTGCAAGAAGATTTTGACGGTGATGCCGTCGGAGACAGTTGTGATAATTGCATAGAAGTCATTAATCCCAATCAGGTCGATACTGATGAAGATGGTGTCGGTGATATTTGCGATTACATCTGCGGTGACGCTAATGGTGATTTTGATGTCAATGTCGGAGATGCTGTTTTTATTATCAATCATGTCTTTAAAGGCGGTCCGGCCCCCGAACCAATCGAATCCGGTGATGCCAATTGGGACGGAGATTGTAATGTCGGTGATGCGGTTTATCTCATAAACCATGTTTTCAAAGGCGGCCCGGGGCCGTGTCAATCACTTGAGTAAGCAGATAGAACATTTAAAATGGAGGTAGTGAATATAAAAACGGATGGAGGAATTTGGATGTTTAGATATTTTAGCCTTGTGCTCGTAATGTTATTTGTAATCTTCATGAGGCATACAGTGGCAATGGCTGATGGACTTGTTAAATCAGAGCAGTCGGTGGGATTGCCCTCAGATAATAATGATAAGAATACGTTAGGTGAGTTTGTAGATATCCGCGATGGACAAACATATGGGTGGGTCAAGATAGGCGATAATTACTGGATGGCGGAAAACCTGAATTATGATACATCCGGCAGTTGGAATTATAACAATGATACGTCAAATGGTACAATTTATGGCCGCTTATACGATTGGGCAACTGCCGTCAATGCCTGTCCCGAAGAATGGCATTTGCCCTCCGTAGATGAATGGACCTTGCTGGTTAATGAACTTGGCGGTTCCTCTATCGCAGGGATTGCGCTAAAAAACACCAGTGGTTGGGACAACAACGGTAACGGCGACAATAGTAGTAACCTAAGCGTCCTGCCTGCTGGTTCTCGTCATCCCGACGGCTCATTTGTTGGCCTTGGATGGCTCACCGGCTTCTGGACCAGCACGCCCAATTCTGACGATCACGCTTTTTTATACCTTGTCCCACATGACATCCCAGGAGTTCTCCTCAATGGCGACAGGCAAACCAGTGGTAAATCGGTGCGATGTATCAGATGTTGTTTAGATCTTAAAGGAGACGCCAACGGCGATGGTGATGTCAATGTCGGCGATGCTGTTTATATCATCAGCCATGTATTCAAGGGTGGCCCGGCCCCCAACCCGATTGAAGCCGGTGATGCTAATTGTGACGGTAATTGTAACGTTGGTGATGCAGTATATCTTATAAATTATGTTTTCAAAGGCGGCCCGGGGCCGTGTGAGGTGGATAAAAAAGGAGTTAAGACATATGAATGTTAAAAAAATCGGATATCTGTTATTGGGCATTAGTGTAATGTTGGTGTTCGTTTCTGCTACCTTAAGTGCGGACGCGACGATTGAATCATTGATCAATTTGCCCTATCTGGTATCTACATATCTTGGTGGAAATGGTAATGATGGATTCGGAGGTATACAGTTGGCATCCGACTCCCATGGCAATATTTATATCGTAGGATATACAAATTCCAGTAATTTTCCTCCAAGCCTGGGCAATTATCAATCTCCCCTGAGAGGTGGCAACGATATTTATATCTGCAAATTAAACTCCGGGTTGACAGACGTTCTTGCGGCGGCATATATCGGCGGAACCGGTGACGATCAGTATGCGGGAATATGTATTAATGCACAGGGAGAAGTCATTATAGCCGGTTATACAGGCTCAAGTAACTTTCCGATTACTCCTGGAGTAGTTGGCGGGACATACATGGGCGGTTCCAGTGATATGTTTGTGGCTATTTTAGATGCCGATTTAAATACATTAATTGCATCGACTTATCTGGGTGGAAACCAGGCCGAGGGACCTTACAATTGTCCGGGGCTTCTGACAAACACAAATGGGGACATTTATGTGGCAGGCACTACAAATTCATCAGATTTCCCAAAAACCTCAAATGCCTATGATACCCTGTATGGCGGCAATACTGATTATTTCATTACACGCCTAAGCAGCGATCTAACTTCAATTTTATCATCTACATTTGTTGGTGGTTCCGGTATAGAAGCTTTTCCTTCATTAGTCTTGGATTCGGAAAATAATATATTCATTGGCGGCTCAACCGGTTCGGGTGATTATCCCACTACTCCCAATAGTTACAATCGCATACATAGTGGCTCCTATTATAACTCTGCGATTTCAAAGCTCGATAATTCATTGTCAAATCTCTTAGCCTCGACGCTTGTCGGCGATGCGGGTGTAGCTGAGCTTATTATCGACGACCAGGGCAACCTGTATAATACCGGTCACACCAACCATGCCGACTATTATACGACTCCTGGCGCCTATGACAGAACCTATAATGGATATAACGATGGATTTATTTCCAAAGTAGATAATGATCTCGAGAATATGGTAGCGTCAACATTTTTAAGCGGTACAACCAATAGCTGTTGCTTCATGGGCACATTGGTATGTGACGGTAACGGCAATATATATGCTTTTGGATTGACTGAGAGTTCTAATTTTCCTATTACCATTGACGCTGTTCAAAGCATCTATGGCGGCGGAATGCACGATGCCGTTATCATTAAAATGGATACTGATCTATCTTCAATCAGCTACGCATCATTCATTGGCGGAAGTTTGGATGATGCGGGTAATGAATTTATTATTTGTGATTTATCTAATTCGCTTATTATGGCCGGTCACACCGTTTCAACCGATTTTCCAACTCAATCTAACGTATATTCCCCTAATTTCAATGGCGGGAACTATGACGCATTTATAGTAAAACATTATTTCAACCTTAATTGCGGTGACGCTAATGGTGATGGTGATGTCAATGTCGGCGATGCGGTTTATATCATCAGCCATGTATTCAAGGGTGGCCCGGCCCCCAACCCGATTGAAGCCGGTGATGCCAATTGGGACGGAGATTGTAATGTCGGTGATGCGGTTTATCTCATAAACCATGTTTTCAAAGGCGGCCCGGGGCCTTGTGAGGTTGAACAATAAATGGGTTAAGAAAGTAGGGCGGCATCCCTGCGATGCCGCCAAATAGTATTATCCCGCCTTGCGGAATTATCAGGATCTCTGACCGGTGGCCCATCCGAAAAATAAGAGAAACATTTTTTCGGATAGATTCCCGCAAAGAGCATATACAATTATTCCTTAATAACGCCGTATTTTCCGAAATTATCCCATAGTATATATAGGAGAGCTTAATCTTAATTTATTTTGCTTGGACGGAGATGAATTTTGTAAAAAACTAAAAATGACAAAACGAACCCAATTTACTGTAACCGATAGAGGAGTATCATATTACAAGGAATTTTATGAAAAATAATGTGGATAACTCAATTTGACTTAGCTATAAAATCTTGATAAATTTCGGCAAAACTGGGGAGGCGTTATGAAATTGTTCGCTCGCATAATAACTTTCGCTGTCTTATTATTGACAATATCAAACATGGGAATCTCTGAGGATAAGATGGATAAAACCATGTCACTGCCGGAAGGCGCGAAATCGCCGGAAGCGAATCTGTCGGATATTGCCTGGCTGGCCGGATACTGGCAGGGTGAGGGGCTCGGCGGCGTCATCGAGGAAAACTGGAGCCCGCCTCTGGGCAACAGTATGACCGGGACGTTCAAGCTTATCACCGAAGGACAGGATGCTTTTTATGAATTTTTTATCGTCACCGAAGAAGCGCAGAGCCTGATATTAAAGCTTAAGCATTTTAATCCCGATATGTCCGGCTGGGAAGAGAAGGACGATTACGTCACTTTTCGCCTGGTAAAAATCGACAGTACTACCGCCTGCTTCGACGGCCTGACTTACAGTTTACTTGATGATGAGACCCTGCAGATATTCCTGCGCATGAAACATGACGATAAAACCGAAGAGATGGAGCTTTTGCTGAATCGTATTAGCCCGTGATTCATTGTCGTCATGAATGGCCATATTATGTGAAAGAAGCTAACCTCACATTGCCATTCCAGCGAACGCTGGAATCCATGCAGAGTTTGAAATATCCCGGATTCCCGACTCGTCCCCGCTCCACGGGAACTCCCGGGAATGACAAGCGGAAACCTGTTTTTATGCGGCGCGTCCTGCCGCAAATATAAGGGGGAGTAGTATGGATAGGAAAAAATATTGTATCGCTTCGGGGACCGTTTTTGGATTGGTCGCTATTCTACATCTGGTGAGAGCGATCCTCGGATGGCCCTTCCAGGTCGGTGACTGGATGGTTCCGATTTGGATATCGTACGTCGGTTTTATGGCAGCCGGTTTCTTAAGCATCTGGGCGTTTCGGCAATTGAATAAGTGATAGGCTTTGTGCCATGTAATATTCACCGGATATTTCGAAATTGGCTTGGGTTATCGTAAGCCAACAATATTGAAAAACAACTTTATACATCTTACCTGACTTAAATATCCATTAAATTTTTCGCATCGAAAATTTAATGAATCCCACTTTCGATATTTTGGTACAACCTCCAATCGCAGGGAATTCACCCTTTAACATCTGGAGGTATTATGAGACGTATTGCTATCGTTTGCGTTTTAATTTCTATTTTATTCGGATGCGGTTCCAAACCGCCGCCGTCGGAGGAACCGTTCGCTATTATTAGAGTTGATAAAATCCCTCCTCGCCCGGCACCACCCCCCCGGCCCGCTCTGCCGACTCACGGGGATCACGGCAACTTGAACTATCAGCATCCGTATCCAAAAGCTCCCTGGTTGCCGGAATATAACACCGAGGAATATTCCCGGATTTATGAAAACCGATTTTTACTCACAACCGAACAGCCGCTTTCGACTTTTGGAGTGGACGTTGACGCCGCGTCGTACAGCAACGTTCGCCGCTATATACAAAGCGGTAATCATCCGCCACGGGATGCGGTTCGCATTGAGGAGTTAATCAACTATTTCAATTATGACTATCCTCAACCGGACGGCGTTCATCCCTTTTCAGTCAATACCGAAGTGGCCGACTGCCCCTGGAATCCCCGGCATGACCTGGTTCTGATTGGTTTGCAGGGCGCGAAATTAAACCAGTATCATCTTCCGCCTTCCAATCTCGTGTTTCTGATTGATGTGTCGGGGTCAATGAACAATCCCAAGAAATTGCCGCTTTTGAAAAAAGCCTTCAAACTGCTCGTCAATCATATTCGGCAGGATGACCGGATTGCTATCGTTACCTATTCCGGAAGGGCTCGTTTGGTCCTGCCGTCAACTCCCGGATATCGAGGCGAGGAGATAATCCGGGCGATTGACCGATTACATGCCGATGGCTCCACCGCCGGAGCTGCAGGAATTGAACTGGCCTACCGGGAAGCATGGGATAATTTCATCGACGGAGGCAACAACCGTGTTGTTTTGGCCACCGATGGAGATTTCAATGTCGGCGTTTCCAGCACTTCCGAACTGGTTCGCATGATTGAGGAAAAAAGACGCAGCGGAATTTTTCTTTCTGTCCTCGGATTCGGAACCGGCAATCTCAAAGATTCCCGGATGGAACAGTTGGCCGACAAAGGCAATGGGTATTACGCCTATGTCGATAATCTCCGCGAAGCCAAACGCGTCATGATTCGCGAGATGAACGGCACCCTGCATACCATTGCAAAAGACGTTAAGATGCAGGTAGAGTTTAATCCGGCGCATGTCAAAGCGTATCGGTTGATTGGATACGAAAACCGGATTCTCGACAAACGCGATTTCAACAACGATAGGCGTGACGCCGGAGACATCGGAGTCGGCCATTCGGTAACGGCTCTTTATGAGATTATTCCAAATTCGGCCTATTATTATGACCCGGGAACCGATCCGTTGAGGTATCAATCCCGAACGGATGTGATCGATAATCGATATGAAGATGAAATTATGATGCTCAAACTGCGGTATAAAACGCCAAACCAGGAAACCAGTCGTCTGATTTCAACGCCGGTTTATTTAAGCGATTCGAAATATCATCATGCTTCGGATAATTTCAAATTCGCCGTGGCCGTCGCCGAATATGGGATGCTCTTGAATGATTCAAGGTATCGAGGTTCGGCAAGTTTCAATCAGGCTATGGATTTGGCGCGTGAATCTATTGGAGCCGACAGGGACGGCTATCGCCGGGAGTTTATTGACCTCTGCCGAAAATGCCTATCGATGAAATTCGCGTCTGCCCTACATCATTGATTATTGTAGCGACAACTCTCGGGTTGTCGTTCGTATAATTATTTTTATTTTGTAGAGAAAGAGCACGAAGGGCTCTTGCCATGAGAGCGAAACATAATATGTTAGAAGATCTGGCTGGAGCCCTTTGGGCTCCAACCCTAGTTTTATTAGTGTTTTTTTAGTCATTGAAAATTCCTCTTATCCTTCACTCCAATCCCAGCTTCTTCATCTTCTTATAGAGATGGGAGCGTTCCAGACCCAGTCGTCGGGCGGCTTCGGCGATATTGCCGCCGCATATCCCGATGGCTCTTTGAATATACTCAGACTCAAAATCATCAACGGCGTCTTTGAGCGGAACAAAATCTCTTGATGAAGCTCCCGATAATAATGGGCGGATGTCGGCTTTGTCAGCCTTCGCTTTGTTGATATAAATCGATATTCGCTCGGCGATATTTCGCATCTCACGAACATTACCGGGATAATCATAAACCATTAAAAATTCCAATGCATCTTTCGTAAGTTCAACAGGTGTCCGTCCCGCGGATTCTGCAAATTCACACAAAAAATGCTCCAGCAAAAGCGGAATATCTTTTTTCCTTTCACGCAGAGGAGGCAAATCTAATGTAACAACATTGAGACGATAAAATAAATCCTGGCGGAACTCCCCGTCGTCAATCAGCTTTTGAATATTTTTATTAGTCGCCGCCACAACATTCAATTCAATATGTATCGTTTCGCTCGACCCGACCGAGCGCAATTCGCCGCTTTCGAGAACGCGCAAAATTTTGGCCTGAGCGTCCGGCTTCATATCGGCGATCTCATCCAAAAATATCGTCCCTTTATCGGCCTCAGCAAATCGTCCGGATTTATCGGCGATGGCACCGGTAAACGATCCCTTAATATGCCCAAAGAGTTCAGATTCGACCAGCTCGGCCGGCAATGCGGCGCAATTAACCGGAACGAATCGGCCAGATTTGTATTTGCAGTGTTGGTGAATCATGCGCGCAATCATTTCCTTGCCGGTTCCGTTTTCACCGAGAATCAAAAAACGATTGGATTTACCCGCGGTCTTTTCAATATCTTTTTTAATTTTATTCATCGCCACCGATTTTCCAATTAGCCGTCCATAAATTTTATTCGATAATTCTATGTTTTCATCTTTGAGTTTGCGCGTATGCAGGACATTTTCAATAGTAATAAGTATCCGTTCGAGCGACAATGGTTTTTCCAAAAAATCGGACGCGCCTAATTGAATCGACCGCACAGCCGTATCAATCCCCGAATGCCCCGAGATCATTACTACCGGAGGCGAGCCGTCGGCCTTTATTATTTCCTCCAGCAATCCCACTCCGTCTCCATCGGGCAGCATAACATCGAGTAAAATCAAATCGTATTTTAGGAAATCTTTCTTTTTCGCTCCCGTGATATCAAGTGCGGTATCGACCCGATAGCCGCGACGACCAAGGGCGGCAGATAGCGTACTGCGGATTTCATGCTCGTCATCTATCAACAATATTTTAGACATTTTCCTGCGGCAGGGTGATGCTCACCCGCGCCCCTCCGTCTTTTTTGTTTTCAACGTTCATAGTCCCAATATGATCAAATACAATTCGCTGGCAAATCAAAAGTCCCAAACCACTGCCTTCTTTTTTGGTTGAATGATATGGAGTAATTCCATCGGTCAGGATTTTCTCGGGAAAACCTGGCCCGTCATCTTCAATCGTGATTCTAATACCATCATGCAAGCTTTGAAATTCCGCCTGGCATTTTCCGGCGTCGGCTTCGAGGCTGTTCTTGATAAGATTAATTAGAACCTGCAGTAACTGCTCCAAATCCGCTCTGACTATTGGATGCGATAAGTTATTTTTTAATTCAACACGACCGGCTTCAATCTGGTCTTTATAAAGAATTTTGATTTCATCAACCACCCGATTGATGTCGAATTCTTTTATCTCCGGAGCGGGCATCTGCGCGAACGCCGAAAAACGATCAATTAATTTTTTCAAACGGTCAACCTCCCGGGTAATCGTCCCCGTACATTCGGATAATATTTTTTCAAAATCGGGTTGTCGTTCAGAATAACTGCGCCGTAAATCGTCGGCGGCGATCGCGATCGGAGTCAGGGGGTTTTTCACTTCATGGGCCACTTTGCGGCCAATCGATTGCCAGGCCGCGATCTTTTCGGTCATGACAAGCCGTTTTTGCGAATCGGACAACTGTTTCATCATGCTGTTGAATGATTCGGCCAGTTCGGAAAACTCGTCTTCCCCTCGGGTTATAACTTGGCTGGACAAATCACCCGAGGCGACTCGTACCGCCCCCTCGCGAAGATTTTGAATTTCCCGCCGGGTCCGCGATGTAAAATACAACCCGGCCGTAATTACCACGATCAGCGAAAATATAGTGACCCCCCCGACAGCGGTATAGAAATTATTGAAAACGATATCGAGACCGCTGGGATCAAACCGGCCGAAAATAAAATATTCCGATGGCTCCTCATTGAATATCACCGCGCGAAATTGATTTTCCTCTCGATAAGGATTTCCGACAGACTTGTCCGGCTGCTGTAACGGTGATCCATCAGATACGTTTCGCTTATCCAAAAAAGATATTTGCGACCTCGTTACTGCCGCGGCCAATGAGTTGAACGACAAATCCAGAAATATCCCGCCATAAAGATAGCCGGATTGAGTGGGGATAATACAAATCAGCGAGGGATGCGAGCCCCGGTAATCGTTTTCATATTTATATACAAAGTAGGGATCGGCAATATCCGATGGCGGTAGAACCTGCCCCACCAATGCCGGACGGTCGGCCGAAAGTAATACCCGCCCCGATGAATCGACATATTCCAAAAAATCAAGAGACAATAGCGGCAGACGATACCGGGAAGACGACCGTCTTTTGGCTTGCAGATTGAGTTCGCTGATTTGAAAAGCGCGGCTGTCGGCAACATATCGAATACTTTTTTCTACGCGGGCCGATGTGTTACCAAGCAAATCCTCAAAACGGTCACATGCCAAAACCGCTTCCCGATGTTCGATTCTTTTAATCTGTTCGGATATACCGGTTACGACGATTATCGTTATCAGAATCGTCGGCAAAATCGCGGCGGCCAGCAAAGTCAGGCGCAATCGGGTCGAGAACGTCATTAGCTAATTTCCTCCGATTGTAAAAGCCCGAAAAGCGGTGATATCATCCAAATCAGGAATTCCGTAAAAATCAAATTTCATACCTTTAAACCGATCACTGCCGACGGCGTAAATCCAGGGACGGAAGAGAGGAAAAAACGAAGCCTCTTCAAATATCGTGGCTTCGGCCCGGGCAAAAAAGCGGTCCCGGTTTTCCGGATTCAAAAGGCTCGTTCCTCTACCCAGATCATCCCACCCGGGTCGATTCATTCTTTGATCCTGAGGCAGTGTCGAGTTTTGATCATTCAATTCCAAAACGGCGCTGATCAAGGCGAACGGAATGATATTGTCCGACGCCGGGAAAAACGCCACATGAATATCAAACGACTGGCCATAATTATATTTTTTCAGGTCGGCGATTGTTCCTTCACGAGCGGCAATATCCGCTACGTATCGTCCGGTTTCATAGAGCAGGCTGTTGTCGTAGCAAATTTCAACGCGGGGCGCGTTATTGAGAATAATCCTGTGTAGCGACCGGCCCCGCTCGGTATCAAAAGGATGATAACGTCCCGCGGGCTCCGCCGAATCATCTCGTATAATCCAGCGCAAAATACTTTCGGTCGCGCCGTAAGGAAAATAGAGATGTCGCCGTTCGGGATCATAGCGATAATAAATTGAAGACGGCAGCAACCCTCTCGAAAAACTATCGCCTCCGATTCCCGCCAGCATCACCGCCAGGTAAGGATATAACGCTTTCGCTTCATATACTCCGGCCAGATCATCTTCATACCCGAACCCGATATATCCGTCACTCATATCGTTTTCATATTCGAATTTCATTCGATATGACTGCCGGAAATATTTTATAATTATTTTTTCAACCTGAGGTATATCACCCCGATATGATTCATTGGGAACAAAGGCCCGCAATTGTTCTCCCGCCATCGCCTGCCCGATTTCGCGAAAGGCGCCCGTGCCAAGGTAGCTCCGATTATATACTTGAAAATCAGGATGCGAAAGAAAATAGCCCGCTCGAGGGAAAGGCTGCTTAAATCGCAAATGCAGGGTGAAACCGTCTATTATTTCAATCCCGTCTTCGTTGAGCGGTTTTAATTTGGCGAAAAAATAGCGAACGGCGTATGACCGGCTGCGGTAATTAAGATCATCCAGCCACCAGTGAACGGTTTCGCTATTAAGGCGGGTGTCATCGGAATACCGAATACTCGGGTTCAAATACAGAGTCAATTCCCGCCCGGATATACTGAGAGAATCCGCCAGCGTCGGAAATATTGAATCATTAACTCTTTCAAATAATGTCTCACGCGAAATATTGAATAACTCAAGTGGCAAATCGGTGCCGAGTGTAATTACCGCTTTGGTATCGACCACCGCCGTCGTCAAGCGGGCAAGACAACTATCGGAAAACAGACGCTCATCAATTTCAGCAATGGGGCGGCTAAAAGATATTCCGGGTCCGGCATAATCGATGATTCCTGAAATAATTTCATTCTCACCGCAATATACCGCAAAGGGCGTCCCGGCAAAAATCCCGCCTTCAACGCCGTGTTCAAAATAGAGGCGATTCAGCCTGACCTGAATAATTTGTGATTCGACATACTGCCCCCATATTGTCGAACCACACACCAAAACCAATACCAAAGCTGTGATAAAAAAATATCTCATGCAACCCTCTAAACCTTATACACGCAAAATACGAGTTTGATGCACCTGTGTCAATTTTGACACAGTTTTATTATATCTGCCTTACTCATTAAGGGAAAATTCATTGTATGGCAACGTCTTACAAATTCGGCACAATCTTTGATATGTCTTTCGTTGAGCAACATGAAACCTTAAAATAAAGGAGACAGTCATGACAACAAAGTTTTTCCTCTTGACGCTTGCCGGAGTCGCCCTCGGAATGGCGATGTTTTTAATCGGTTGCTCATCCGAAGATGACGCCGTAATCGAAGTAGGAACCGTCACTGATGAGATTATCGACCAATTGATTGATACTAATTACGCGGATAATGATGCCGAACAGCCGGGAGTAGAGTTCGCCAATGAAGTTACCGAAGAAGGCACCGTTGTTTTTTCCGAACAGGACCTGCAATCGCAATCCCGTCCCGTTATCCTCGATATAATTGCCATTGATGAAAACATCTACGGTCTTCATGAAAACGGAATTGTGATTCATCACCGAAGCGACGGCACCAATTCATTCGTGACCTCGGAAAAACCTTTAGGCGCGATGATCAGGATCGGCGAAAAGGTATTGGTTGGAGGCGATAACCTTTATACTCTCGAAGATGGTGAATTAGTCAATGATGATTTTGATCTGAATCTGTCCGGTACAATAACCGCTCTCGCCCAGAAAGAGCAACTCCTCTACGTCGGTACAACCGAAGGCTTCTATCAGGTTAGCTGCGACGGCGTTCGTGAACTGACAACCGGTATCAAGGTCTCGAACATCGCTCCGGAACCGAGAGGCGTATGGATCGGTACCGCCGGTGACGGTCTTTATTTCTGGGATGGAATGGAATTCCGCAAACGTTACTTGCGCCGTGATTCGACCCTGTTCGATAATGTCACCGCCCTGCAATACAGCCACAATCATATCTATCTCGGTACCGATAAGGGACTCTTTATCTACGACGGCGGACGCTGGCAGCCATACGGTCTGGGCGACGGTCTCCCTTCGGAAATCATTACCGCCATCAACGCCGATGACTGGGTTGTCAAAATCGGTACGACAAACGGAGCCGTCACCTTCTTCGAAAATCAATTCAAAATGATACCTAAATTCGAGGGCTTGATGGTTAATCGTATGATCAAGTATAAAAACAAACTAATCGCCGCCACCAGCGAAGGACTTCTGATGAAAAGCGGCGGACTCGTTTCGACTTTATTTGATGGACAAATCCCCACGCAGGAAATCGCACTGGGGAAAATATACTAAACCTTCACTCAAAACGGGAGGGGATATCCCGTATCCTCCGCGTGGGACCCCATCCCCTCCCCCTCCTCTAAATTCAATCGCCCCGAAATAATCGGGGCGATAAATATTTTAGACAGGCTCGAATTCGCTTTTATTGGCGTCGCATACCGGACAGCGCCAATCATCAGGCAAATCTTCAAATTTAGTACCCGGCTCTATACCGTTATCAGGATCACCCTGCGCCGGATCATAGACATATCCGCATACTTCGCATACATAGCTTCGACCGGCCGCCGTAGCTTTGTTTTCATCCATTTCTTTCGCATCATCTGGAGGGACTTGCTCACCTTTATAAGTAGGCGCTGTGGGCGGAGTCTTACCACGCAAATTCTCGCGATAAAACTGATATGTCATTGGGATGCCTTCACCGATTATCCGGGCGTCAACGATTTTCCCGGTGAACAATGTATGCGAACCCATATCGTCGGATTTGATAACTTCGGCGTCCAACACCGACAAGGCATAATCAGTCGGATAAGGCGATTGGGTTTGCGTCAGGCGATAATCAATACCCTCAAATTTATCCACATCACGGCCGCTTTTAAAACCGAACCGTCCGATAAATTCGAGCGGGGCCTTCTCAGATAAAATCGTAACGGCAAAAACGCCGGCTTCCGCAATACATTCATGAGTCAATGCGCCTTTGTTGATGGCGACCGTAATCAGAGGCGGTGAGCTTGATACCTGCATCGCCGTATTGGATATCTGGCCGTTGAGCTTGTCGCCCAATCGCGAACTGACGACGTAAACCCCATAACTCAGCGTAAGCAGGGCATCAAGATTCATGTATTTTCCTTACGGCTAATGGTTTTTGCTTACCAGTTTTCGGCCAGAACTTCGAAATGGTCTTTTTTATGGGCGCAGGCCGGGCAGACATCGGGCGCCTCTTCTCCCACGTGCAAATATCCGCAGTTTCTGCAACGCCAGACTACCTTTTCCGGCTTTTTGAAGACGGTTCCGTTTTCGATATTTTTCAATAATTCCAGGTACCTGTTTTCATGCTGCTTCTCAGCGACGCATATGGCGTCCCAGTTTTTGGCAATTGCCTCGAAACCTTCCTGTCGAGCGATTCGCGCGAATTCGGGGTAAAGCTCCGTCCATTCCTCATGCTCTCCCGCGGCGGCGGCCTTGAGGTTTTCAGCCGTCGAGCCAATTACACCCGCCGGGAACGAAGCCGTAATTTCGACATCCCCGCCTTTCAGAAATTTGAAAAACCGCTTGGCATGCTCTTTTTCCTGATTGGCGGTTTCTTCAAAAATATCGGCAATCTGCACATACCCTTCTTTTCGGGCTTTGCTGGCAAAGAACGTGTAGCGATTCCGCGCCTGTGATTCTCCGGCAAATGAACCCAATAAATTTTTTTCGGTCTTGGTTCCTATTAAATCCGCCATGAAAATATACCTCCCAGTATGATTTAAATAATCGATTCATATTAGACATAAAGTTGGAGGGGAGCAAGCGGATTTTTAAAGTTGTCTATACCAAATGGATATATTCAAGCCGTGACGATTATTTGCATGTACCACCGTCGCGGGCGATATTATAATTATTGCAGCGTCCCAATTGGCAGGCTTTTTTCCAGTCGGCGCAGGCTTTTTCAGGATCGTTTAGTTTGACCATGTACAGATAACCGCGATTTTCAAAAGCTTCCGCAAGTTGGGGATTAAGTTCCAGAGCCTTATTATAATCATCCAGAGCTTTATCAATTAAATCCATATTCAAATGGGCATTGCCTCGATTGCTATATGCCTCGGCCTTGTCCGGGCTTAAATCCAGGACGCGATTAAAATCAGATATGGCCTGGGGAGACATTCCCTGTCGGTCGCGAGCGATACCTCGATTCAAATAAGCATCGCTGTACTCCGGATTCATACGAATTGCTTTATCGTAATCGGAAATCGCGTTTAGAAGATTATCCTTACCGAATAGAAAAAGATTGCCTCGATTGTAAAACGCTTCCGGCCAGATAGGCCGCAACATAATAGCCTGGTCGTAGTCGGATAAGGCTTTATCATAATCTTTCAGATGCATATAAGCATTAGCGCGGTTGTAAAAGGCGAAGGAATATTCCTTATCGGAATCTATCGCCTTGCTCAATAGTTCAATTGATTTTGTATGATCATCCCTGTCGGTATAAATCCCGGCCAGCTCCAGATAGGCGCGGGCAAAGCGTGGGTTGATTCTCAGGACATTGCGAAACTCGGTTTCCGCCTTTTGGTAATCCTTCAGCATGAAATTATAGATGAATGCCTTTTGATAATAAGGTAATAAAAACAGATCGTTCCTGGATATGGAATGATCAAAACCGGCCAGGGCATCTTCGATTTTTCCCAAACGGAGGTTGGCATCAGCGGATAGGTAAACGGCGACCGCGTTTTCGGGATGTTGTTTATAGAACGACTCTGTAAATTGAGCCCAAATTACTATCTCATCGGGATCGGTGACGCTCTTGAACATGCTTGTTGCGCCGTAGTTTTTCTGGGTTGCCAGACAGGCATGGCCCATCAGAAGTCGGGAGATTGGATCGGCCACAGAAGCCGAATCTGCCTTTAGCATTTTATATATTTTCGGCCAGCGGGCATCCAATATCGCTTTTTCCATTTCTGAACCAAGCGCCCAGATAGACTGAGAAAATAGAATAATCAAACTCAGGAGCAAAAGAGTAATTAACGTTAATCGTCTCATTTCAAAAAATCCTCCGCTAATGATAGTCGCGTAAAGTAATGGCCATTATAGATATCGGCAAGCCTTTTTTAATTCTAAACGAAACATCCGGCCGGGTTCCAAATTCATGAAACAATAATGGATTAATCGGGGTTATACTCATTGTAGAGTTAGGAGATATAGATGGTCCATAATACAAGATTACTCATAATACTAATCCTTTGTCTGGCAATGATATTAGGTTGTTCTGAGATAGGAGAAGAAACCTTGCACACTAAGACAAAAAATAGACTGGCCAATGCCGCGTCACCCTATTTGCAGGCTCATGCCGATAATCCGGTCGATTGGTACGAGTGGAGCGAAGAAGCTTTCGAAAAAGCACGTAATGAAAATAAACCAATATTTTTATCAATTGGTTATAATGCCTGCCATTGGTGTCATGTCATGGAGCATGAATCGTTTGAAAACGACGAAATCGCTCGGATATTAAATAAGTTTTTTGTGTCGATAAAAGTTGATCGAGAGGAACGACCCGATATCGATCAGGTTTATATGTCGGCCGTCATGGCTATGACCGGCGGTGGGGGATGGCCTATGTCAATCTTTATGACTCCCGATAAGAAACCGTTTTTCGCCGGGACCTATTTCCCGCCGGTATCAAATTACGGCCGCCCGGGATTTAAGGAGCTCCTCACGGAAATCGCCTTCGCTTATGAAAGCCGGCACGATGATATTATAAAGACCGCCGAGACGATTACCAGCCGTTTGTCTCAATCGGCAACTCAGAGTATTTCACCAAGGCCTATCAGTCGTGAAGTATTAGTTTCAGGGGCGGATGAAATACTCAGAAATGTGGATTTTCGAAACGGCGGATTCGGCTCAAACCCCAAATTCCCCCAGAGCGCTGCTGTTGAGTTTTTATTTCGAGCTTCTCGTTTAACCAAAAACGAAGAATATTCCCAAGCCGGTTTTCTGACATTGAAAAAAATGTCGGAAGGCGGAATCTACGATCATCTCGGAGGCGGTTTCCATCGCTACTCGGTCGATGAAAAATGGCTCATTCCTCATTTTGAAAAAATGCTTTATGACAATGCCCTTTTAGTCAAATCATATCTCGAAGCCTACCAGCTAACGGGCGAGGCGGAGTATCTCGAAGTCGTAACAGGAACTCTTGGTTTTCTGCAGCGCGAAATGTCTGACTCCGAAGGCGGCTTTTATTCGACTATGGATGCCGACAGCGAAGGCGAAGAAGGTAAATTCTATGTCTGGAAAAAATCAGAGGTAGACGAAATAATGGGCGATGACTCCGATTGGATATGCCGCTATTACGGGATAACCGTATCGGGTAGTTTTGAGCATGGTCTCAATGTTTTACATTTGGGCCGTCATTCGCAGGATGTTATGGATAAATTACAATTGAGCCCGGAAGAATTTCGTGAGAAAATTGAAAAGGCAAATCTGACTTTATTAGATGTCCGTTCCCGTCGTGTCGCCCCGGCTATCGACGATAAGATCCTTGTTTCGTGGAATGGCCTGGCTATCTCCGCCTTTTCGCGGGCCTATCAGGTGACAGGGGAAGCCGGTTATCTAACATCCGCAAGAAAAGCCGCCGATTTTATTTTGAAAAAATTGTATGACGAGGGCACGCTTTATCATAGCTACCGCCATGGAAAAATCCTGCGCGTGGAATTACTGGAAGATTACGCCTATTTCATTGCCGGATTACTCGATTTATACCAGGCATCGTTTGAGGAAAATTATCTGCGGACCGCCCGGCAGTTGGCTGATCGCACTGTGGAACTGTTTTATGATTCCGATCAATTTTATTCCGCTCCCGCAAATAACAATGATTTAATCTTCAGGCCTCGTGACATATCAGACGGCGCCACGCCTTCGCCGGCTTATGTCATGATTCGCAACCTCCAGTATCTTATCGCTATTACCGGTGATAATTCTCTGTCCAATATTAGGGATGAATCATTGGCAGCCCACTCGGGTATGGCCGCCCAGTCACCCCAGGCAACTGGCACACTGTTGATGGCCGGGTATTTTGCCTTATCAGAACCTATCGAAATTGTCGTCTCAGGTAACGATTCTCAAAAAATGACACGATTCAATCGGGAAATATTTTCTCGATTTTTACCCAATAAAATCGTAATCGGGAATATCAGCGGGGAAAAATCGAACTTACCCCTTTTGCAGGGAAGGCAGGAGGTCGACCAACTGACATATTTCTTCTGCCGTGATAAAGCCTGTCGTCTCCCGGTGACAGACTTGGCCGGTTTGAGCCAAGAACTAAACTGGCTAAGCGGTCTGTAGGAATAAACAGTGTCGCGAGCAAAGCGGGCGGTCGGATTTACGTTCCGCCCGTTTTTATATTGCTAAAATTGACGCCTGTAACTTATATATCAATGTTGTGCAAAATGAAGTAGTGGAACGGATCGCCCGGAATTTGCGGGAAGTGAATCAGCGCATCGCCGAGGCCGCCGGAAAAGTTAATCGTCAGCCTTCGGAAATTACGCTTGTATCCGTCAGTAAAACTTTTTCTGTGGAGATAGTGGAACACGCCGTCGCGGCCGGTGCGAAAATTCTGGGGGAGAGTCGAGTTCAGGAAGGAATCGAAAAAGTTAAAGAACTGGGTAACATCGCCTCATGGCATCTGATAGGACATTTGCAAACCAACAAAGCAGCACGGGCGGTACAATATTTCGATTTGATTCAGTCAATCGACTCATGGCATCTGGCTGAAAAAGTTTCTCAGGCGTCTGTCAGACTGAACAAGAAGATTGATTGTCTTCTGGAAGTAAATTCATCGGGCGAAGAAAGTAAATACGGCTTCCCTCCCGATGATTTAATTGAAGGGGCCGAACGAATAGCGACGCTTCCGGGTATAAACATGAAAGGTCTGATGACGATAGGCCCCTGGACGGATGATGCGAGTGAAATTCAAAAAGCGTTTGAAATGACTCGTAAATTATTTGAGGCGATGCGAACACAAGTAGGCCCTTACGTAGATACGTTATCGATGGGAATGTCGTCGGATTACGAGTTGGCAATAAAATGCGGCTCCAACATGGTTCGTGTCGGTACTGCGATTTTTGGCGAGAGAACAAGATAACAATTAAAATAGAGTATTATTATGGAAACCACTCCTAATGATCTGCGTCAGCAGCAGTTTGAAATTAAATTCCGGGGATACAATCCCGATGATGTCGAAGTTTTTCGGGATCTCGCGGCGACCGCCCTGGAGGAAGCCCGCGCCGAAACTTTAAAACTATCCGAAGAAAACAATCACCTCAACGAACGTTTGAAACATTTAATCGACCTTGAAGACACCCTCAAAGCGGTCGTCGTGGAAGCTCAGAAAAACGCGGATGCAACCATAACCACGGCTCATAAAGATGCCGAAACTACTATTGAGCAGGCCAAAAAAGAAGCGGAATTGATTGTTCGCGAAGCCGAGCATAAGAAGTCGGAAGTAATCGCCGATATGCACCGCCAGATGGGGAAACTTGTCGCCGACATAAACAAAATCAGGTTCATCCGCAGCAATTATCTGACTCAATTAAAATCACTCATTACATCGCAACTGGCTTCAATCGAACAACTGCTGGCCGAGGATGATAAAGGAAACGGATACTCCGAACATGATGCCGGGCAAGGCGAATCTGTCTCCGGCGAAGAGACGGCACAGACCCAGCAATACACCGCCGAGGATATGCAGACGAATCCTGAAGAAGGGTATATTGAACAGTCGGATGAGGATAATAATGCCCTGGAGCAAATCGAAAAGCTCGACGATACCGAACATCATACGAATGAGGAATAGACAATGGACAATATGTACGATAAGATTATTGAATCAGCGGATTATATAAAAACTCAAACGGATATAGAACCACAAATCGGTATTATTCTTGGTACCGGACTCGGTTCCCTTGCCGATGGCATCGAAATCAAATCAAAAATTGAATATGAAAATATTCCCAATTTCCCTGTTTCAACCGTCGAATCTCATAAGGGTCGACTCCTCATGGGAACACTTAAAGGCAAGCCGGTGGCGGCCATGCAGGGCAGATTTCATTTCTATGAAGGCTACGACATGAAACAGATCACCTTCCCGGTACGGGTTCTGAAAGAGCTGGGAATTGAAATTCTGATTGTCTCCAATGCTTGCGGAGGAATGAATCCCCAATTCAAAGCCGGTGATGTCATGGTAATTACCGATCATATTAATCTTTTGGGATATAATCCTCTCATCGGTTACAACGATGACCGACTGGGCGTCCGGTTTCCCGATATGTATAACTGCTACGATATGGATCTGGTGAAACTGACCGAAGAGGTTGCTCTTGATTTGAAGATTCCTCTGAAGAAAGGCGTATATGTTTCAGTCTCCGGGCCGAATCTGGAAACCGCCGCGGAGTACCGTTTTCTGAGAATTATCGGCGCCGATGTCGTTGGGATGTCAACCGTTCCCGAAGTTATTGTCGCCCGTCATCAGGGAACCAAAGTGCTGGGGATGTCGATTATAACCGACATGGGATTGCCCGATACACTGGAGCCGTGCTCTCTCGAACGCATCATTGATACGGCCAACGAAGCCGAGCCGAAATTGCGCGATATCATCACCGGGGTCGTTGAGCGGATTTAATCAAATAGATTCAGAGATATTATTTATTCTTAACTAATCGGAGGGGGGTAGTATGTTTACAACAATGTCTGTAGCGGATGCCGATTTCACCGATGGCCGGTGGCAAACCTATCATAAATTGATGGTTGATCTTCGCGAGCGGTTCGATTCGACTTTTCCAGATACTCCGTGGGAAGATTTTAAAAAGCGAATGTTGTCCTATCAACAACCCGAAAAAGGATATGATCGCTTTGTGATTTTTGATGATAATAATCCCGTCGGGTGGATTCAAATGATGATTTTCAACGCTCGCACCCCCCAACAAAATGGCTCTCTCGGATTCGATACCCTCTACGAAGACGTTCCCGAGGACGTCAGTCACTTGATGGCGAAACGGATATATGATTATTTGGTTAAGTTCGAATGTCCTTCAGCCAATACTATGACTGAGACAGAGCGGATGATGCGTTTACCGCAAATGTGGAAGAGTGCATATTTAAATCGATTGGAAAGATTCCGCCTGTATCGCGATTCTGCCAATCACATAATTATCGAAAAATGGTTGACTGAAATCCCGGCCCAAAATCAAGATCTGAAATTAATTATTTATTCGGCCATTCCGGAAAAATATCTCAATCAATACGCTGAACTTTTCGCCCGCTATATAAACGAGATGCCCAAAGAAAATGAGAATGCCAAAAAATATCACGTCGCGCCCGAAGAGATCAGACGGCAGGAAAAATGGCGGGAGGATAATAACTCCAGGCTGATTACCAGCTTGTTGCTGCACAATGTTAACGGCGTTATCGGTATATCCAATATTATGATTAATATGTCTGACCCCCGGGAAGCGTATCAAGCAATGACCGGCGTCACGGCCAAATATCGTGGTCGAGGATTATCAAAATGGCTTAAGGCGTCTTTATATGAAAAAATCGGCAAAGATTTTCACGGAAACGAATTTATGGTGACGGATATGAGGGCAGCCAATAAGCCAATCTATGTAGTCAATGAACAGATGGGGTATAAACTATTCAGCAAAGGCGCTGAATTTGAAATTTATTCAACTCAGTTAAAGAAATATCTCGATGGAATTGAAAAGTAGATATTATTATCTATTAATTTTTAGCCCGGCGGAAAATTAAAACTTGACTTAACCCTTGCAGGCATATTAAATCCCTTTTTTAGAGACATGTTCATAACGAAAATCAAAATCGCGCTACGAGTGCGTTCGGGAAAGATACTATCAGCCCGGGGAGTTTGGCAAAATGCATGCTAACCATCCCGGAGCGGGAGCGGTATTCCCGTTATATGTTGGCTTTATTGGCCACCCATTTTTATTGGGTGGTCTTTTTTTTATACCTAAAACCAGGAGGTCTATTGATGCGTCATCTGGAAGTATGTCAGGGCAATTTTGCTGTCACCAGCAAATTGAGATCACTACTCTTAAGAACCGCCCGCGAATGGTTTGTAAAACACGATTTTATGGAGGTTCAGGTTCCGCATATCACCGGAGCGACCGGTTCCTGCGAATGGTTCCCCAACGCCATGTCGGTAGCGATGTTTGACGAAGGCGGCGATGAAGTGGAAATGTTTCTCCGGCAAACCGGGCAGCTTTACCTGGAAGCCTTCACCGTTGCGCACAATCGCGTTTACACAATCGGGCCGTCTTTCCGGCAGGAGCGTAAAGTAACCGGACGGCACTTATGCGAATTTACATTGATAGAATTTGAGAGCCGCGATTTCCAACTCGACGGTTTAATGGATAATATCGAGTCATTGATAAAAGCAATGTATACCGAAGGACATAAAATCTATCGCAATAATACTCTGAAAAAATATATCGACCAGCCCTTCAACCGCGTCAAATACGAAAAAGCGGTCAGCCTGCTCCAGGCCAAAGGACACCAGATACAATTCGGTGATGATTTCGGCAGCGAAGAGGAAGAATTATTATGCCAAATCCTTTCCGGAATGCCGACCTTTGTCACCAATTACCCGGCCGAACCCAGACCCAAAAAAGGAGGAGTCATAAAATTCTTCTCAATGAAAAGGAAAGGCAGTGAAACTTTATGCTGTGATCTTCTCCTGCCTCACGCTGGCGAATCGGTCGGCGGGGCCGTTCGGGAAGGCGATTCGGAAAAATGTAAAAAACAGTTTGAAGAATCTTATATGTATGATCACCTCGTCGCCCGCGGAGTCGACCCGGCTCAATTTAGTTGGTATTTCGAGGTCCTCAAGCAATCGGAGGGTCAATCATCCGGGTGCGGCATCGGTTTTGAACGAGTCGTACAGTCGATTATTACCACCAAACAAAACCGCTGGGAAAGTATTAAGGCGGCCGTAGAAATTCCTCGCTCGCCGGAATTCCTTGTTATTTAATGACACGATCAATCAGGCGGCTTCAATCTTTATGTGAAGCCGCCCTGAATTTAATCAAGCTCTAAAACCAGTCGATTTCCGGAAGTTTTATGGTTTTGCTCAAAACCTACTCAATGTGGGATTTTGACCACAATTTCTGCAAACCGATAGCATGCTGTTCAATTTTTGATCATTTGACGGATTTTCTAAGATATTGTAAATCAATATAATAGAGTAGTCCGTCGGTGTTAATGTGTTTGTCGATCAAAAGGCATAGCAATTGCTAAATCCTTATCAAACTTACGGTAATTATGTCGCGATGGTATATGGCAGAAACCTGTCATTGCCTTATAAGATCGCTCAGCAAGGCAGGTTATTATGGCTCCAAAAAAGAAGGAGAATTACAAAAAGCCCAGAAAAGTCTGCTGGCATCTTTATAGCCTACAGACTCTGAATCCGGAAAAATTCATAAAAGTTATTGAGAAAATTCTTCGCAAAGAGTTTATAGTTATCAAGTAAATTCAGGCAACCCTTTTGCCGATATATTGAACTAATAAATAGAGCTTTTTGACTTGACAGGTATGCCCAAGGCTTATATAATGGGGCGATTTTTTTGGAGAGTGGAGGAATAATTCCTTCGCTGATTGAGGAATGCTAAAAGATAAGATTACCATAATGGTCGTTCCCCGAAAGGGCGGCGACATGTCATCATATTCAATCCCGGTAAAGCTTTTATGGGCCGTTGCCCTCTTCGGTATTTGCTTTATCGCGATCAATGTATTTTTACTGTCCGATTATTTCAGCCAGAGAGTGGACCGCGCCCGCCTGGATAAACTCCTTCGCGAAAATCAGATGCTTTCCGAACAATATACCGCAATGGAAGGATCAATCGATGATCTGCAGGGGAGCTACGCCGAGTTAGTCAACAAGGAAGAAGCCATCAGAACCATATTCGGATTGCCGGAAATTAACGAAGAAGCCCGGATGCTGGGTGTTGGCGGCCCCGAAGACCCCGCTTTAAATAACTTCACCGAGGCTACCGCCGAAGCCCTCAAAGTCAGCGCTGACGTCGATGAACTTTTGCGCCTGGCCAAATTCGAACGGGAGCGGTACCGGGATGTCTATGAACTCCTTGGAAATAAACGAGATCTGCTCAATCATACCCCGTCAATTAAGCCCGCCCGTGGTTATCCTTCAAGCGGCTACGGCACTCGCAACGATCCCTTCACGGGACTTAAAGAGTTTCATCCCGGCCTTGATATTTCCAATAGTAATGGAACGCCTATTTACGCGACCGCTGAAGGCAAAATCACGGCAGTCAGAATAAACGGCGGCCTTGGGAAAATGGTCTCTATCGATCACGGCTACGGATTCATAACCCGCTATGGACATCTGAGTGATTACAAAGTCAAAGTCGGACAAAGGGTCAAACGCGGAGATATAATTGGATTGATGGGCAGCACCGGCTATACAACTGGCCCCCATTTACATTACGAAGTCATAAAAAAAGGCAAACACGTCAATCCGTACAAATACATAATCAATAAGTAAGACAGCCTAAATTCAAAATTTGTGGCCCCGATTTACTCGGGGCTTTTTTAATTTAATCCATTAATCTTGGTCATTATTTATATTCTTAATGGTCCACCCCAAATCACATAAGAATAATAATAGTAATAAGTTGGGCGGGGGGATTTGTGGGTGACTGTATGTAAAAAATCTATTTATGGGAGGCTTGGGAATCTGTCGGCTTGAGTTTTTTTTGATCAGTTTTTAATTTTTTACCATTTATTAGCAGGCTTTTCAAAAAATCCCTCCCATTTTGGGCACTTGGGAATATCGCATAAACTGCAGTAAAAAACGAAGAATTGGGAACTAATAAATGGAATTTATGTTTAAGGGAATATGAACTATTGCAGTCCACAAAATTATTAATTCGACGCCTAATGAGGGAAATAGTTGTGTCTAATCAAAATGTAACCAGGGTTTCTAGTATTCCGAAAACAAGGAATGTCGCAGAAGACAAGGATGAGCTTGAGGTAAAGGCTATTATTCGTCGGATCAGGCGGGGGGATGAGAGAGCCTTTGGTGAATTAGTCAGCCGTTATCGTAACCAGGTCGGGGCTTTGGCCTACAAAATGGTTGGTGACTATGATGAAGCTGCTGACATTACCCAGAATGTTTTCGTAAAGACCTCACAAAATTTATGGCGTTATGATGAAAACAAGCGGTTTTATACCTGGTTGTATCGGATAACCGTCAATGCGTCAATTGACTACATGCGCAAACACCGGCGCCATCGGCATGAACCATTGGATAATGTTCGCGATACGGTTGCAAACCACCGCGATAATCCGGAAAGCAATTACCGGAATAATCAATTGCGCGAGGAGCTGACCAACGCCGCCAGCCGACTAAACGGGAAACAGAGGTCGGCCTTTATTCTGCGAGATATTGAAGGGTGCCAGATTGATGACGTGGCCAATATTATGGATATGCCGGAAGCTACTGTCCGCTGGTATCTGCATCGAGCCCGCCAGAAAATACGTAAGGACTTGCTGCGGCGTTGTCCCGGCTTGCTCATCGCGTTAGGGATTAAGTAAAAAATTCTGTTAAACTAATTTAGGTTGTTAGCATGTAGTGGCCTGATTACTTCTCCCAGGTAATCAGGCTTTTTTTTATAATATTTTTCAGGATTTTTCGTATATTAATTTCTTATTCTCAACAAAAAAGGCGAAACAATGAATGAAAAAAAATTGAAAAAACTCGCAATTGCAACTCGGGCCGTCCATCTCGGTTCCGAACCGGATCCTCAAACCGGAGCGGTTACGGTCCCGATTTACCAAACTTCGACGTATCGCCAGGAATTTCCCGGCCAGCACAAGGGATACGAATACTCCCGCACCGACAATCCAACTCGGTCGGCCTACCAGAGAGCCCTGGCCGGTCTCGAAGGCGCCGATTATGGATTGACTTTTGCTTCAGGGATGTCGGCCGTTGATACCATTATGAAAACCTATCGACCGGGCGACCATATTATTGCCGGAGACGATCTTTACGGCGGCGTGTACCGCTTATTCTCGACTTTTTATGAACCACTGGGAATTGAACTTGAATATGTCGATATGTTCGGCGATTTTGATCTTGAGCCACACATTAAGTCCAATACAAAAATGGTCTGGATGGAAACCCCTTCAAATCCTCTCCTGAAAATAGCCGATATTGAGAATATCTCAAAAGTAACCAGAGCTCACAGGATACCTCTGATAATTGACAATACCTTTATGTCGCCGGCTATCCAGCAGCCGTTGCAACTGGGCGCCAATGTTATCGTTCATTCAACAACCAAATATATCGGAGGTCATTCCGATACGGTCGGTGGCGCGATTATCACCAGCGATGAACAATTGTACACCAAGTACAAAATCTTGCAGAATTCGGCCGGGGCTGTTCCCGGTCCTTTTGATTGTTTTATTGCCCATCGGGGTTTGAAAACTCTCGATTTACGCATGAAAAAGCATTGCCGGAATGCCCTGAAAATCGCCGATTGGCTACAGCAGAGGAAAGATATTGCCAAGGTTATATACCCTTTTATTGAAAGTCATCCTCATTATAAGATTGCCCAGCGTCAGATGTCGGGAGGTGGCGGTATGATCTCATTTGAAATTTCCGGCAATCGGGAAAAGGCTTTGGAGATCGTTTCCCGTACCGAATTATTCTTACTGGCTGAATCTCTGGGAGGAGTCGAATCTCTAATAGAGCATCCGGCCGTAATGACTCATGCTTCGATTCCGCAGGAAATCAGAGAAGAAAAAGGTCTAAATGATCGCCTGATTCGGCTGTCTGTCGGGATAGAAGATGCCGATGACTTAATAGAGGATTTGGATAAGGCGCTCGGATAATGAATAACTATTCAAAACAATTTGATATCGATATTGCTGAAGATAGTCCATTTATTCAGGCCGACGAACTACACCGGCAAATCGAAAGCCTGTCCGGTATCGAGGACGTGCGCGTTGATACTGAAAAAAGGCGAATTACGTTTCGAACCCGAGCGGGCGAAAAATACAGCGATGATATCAATCAAGTTCTTGATGAACTCAATCGCCTGGGACTGAAAATGAAGATTACTCATGAATCGGTTGAAATATTCAATATGCATTGCGCCGGATGCACCGCGACGATTGAAAATGGACTCAAGAAAATCCCCGGTATAATCGATGCCCGAATAAACTTCGCGACCCAGACGGGGGAGATCGATTTTCTTGAAAATTTCTATTCCCATAAATCTCTGGTCGGGGATATAAAAGAGATTGGCTACCAAGCGGCTCTTTTGGATAGCGAAGTAGATGAATCCCTCAGGGGCCAAAAATATCGGTGGGAATTGATAATCGCGATAATCTGCTCGTCTTTGATTTTCGCTCTGCATTTTGGCCAACATATCCTTAACTTATTCAGCCTTCCTTTTTCGGTGGCCGTTATAATTCAATTGATACTGGTTCTGCCGGTCATGTATTCAGGACGAATATTTTTCATTGATGCCTATAATCAATTGCTCCACAAACGGGCCAATATGAACAGTCTTATCGCCCTCGGCTCGGGCAGCGCCCTTGTATATTCTCTTTTTGTGGGTTTGCGGTATTTTCTGGATGGAAATACCGAACCGATGCCCGTTTATTTTGAAACTACAGCGATGATCATCACCTTTATTATGATCGGGCGTTATCTTGAAGAGAAGGCCACCCACGAAGCCCGCGATGCCGCGCTCGGCATGGCTTCTCTGCTTCCCCGGACAGTAATCCGCATTGAGGAGTCCGGCGATGAGAAAAAAATACCGCTTGATGAACTCATAATTGGTGATACCGTTCTTATTCGAGCCGGTCAGTCCATCCCGGCCGACGGAGTTATAATAACCGGAGAAGCGACAATCGATGAATCCCTGCTGACCGGTGAGTCTCTTCCGGTTGATAAAAAGGCGGCCGATAATGTCATCGGCGGAACGGTTAATACTACCGGCGGGTTCAAAATGATGGTAACAAAAGCGGGAAACGGAACCGTACTTGATAGAATGATTCATTTGGTCCGAGAAGCACAGGGCAAGAAGGCTCCGATACAGAAAATGGCCGATAAAGTCGCCGGAATATTCGTTCCCATAATAATTGTGATATCATTTTTGACTTTGGTGGTTTGGCTCCTATTAAAGCCCGGTTCGGTAATGGCGTTGACGGCTCCGGTAGCGGTTTTACTGGTAGCCTGTCCGTGTGCTCTGGGTTTAGCGACACCGACGGCTATTCTCGTCGCGACCGGACGTGCAGCCCGTCTAGGCGTGCTATTTAGAGACGGGAATGTTCTCGAGAGATTTTCAAAAGCCAACTGTTTTATCTTCGATAAAACCGGAACGTTAACCAAGGGACATCCAATCGTTGAAAAAGTAACGGTTGCCGAAACTGTAGGCGAGAGAGGCCTGTCGGAGCAGGAATTGATTCAATGGGCGGCTTCGGCCGAGCAATTCTCCGAACATCCGCTGGCTCAAGCCATCCGCGAACGGGCGCGTAAAGACGGCAGCAAATTAATAGAACCAGAAGATCACACATATCTTCCCGGTCAGGGTATCTCATCGTTAATTAAAGGCAGAAAAGTCATTGTAGGTAAGTTGGAATATTTAATTGAGCAGGGTATGCCGGAAGGAATCGCGGATCAATTTAAGAAATCCGATGATAATCAAGGGTCGTCGGTAATACACGTCGCGGTGGATATTGAATATAAAGGCTCCATAATACTATCGGATGCCGTGAAAAAGGATGCGCCCGAAGTTATCAGTTATCTCAAGGACTTACACAATGAAGTGATTTTACTAACCGGGGATAATTATAAATCGGCCAGGGCGGCCGCCGCCAAAATCGGTATTAGTCATGTCGAAGCTGAAGCGAAACCGAAAACAAAACTGGCTACGATAGAAACTTTGAAACGCACCGGGTATGTGACGGCCATGGTCGGTGACGGAGTAAATGACGCGGCTGCTTTAGTGGCGGCCGATATTGGAGTATCATTGGGAACGGGAACCGATATTGCCGTTAAATCATCGGATATCACTATTACCGGCAAATCCTTGAAGGCTATCCTGACTGCCTACGAAATTTCAAAATCGACTTTGAGAATTATAAAGCAGAATCTATTCTGGGCGTTTTTCTATAATATAATCATGATTCCCATCGCCGCGGGGATATTATATCCATTTGGGATAAGTATGTCGCCTATTTTTGCGGCCGTGGCGATGGCGTTATCGTCTATTTTTGTGGTGACAAACTCCCTGAGGCTAAAAAAACTCAAACCGATCTTAAAAGAATCGGTATCTTCATAGCGCCGCGATTTGATTATTTCATAATGACGAGTTTTCCGGTTTGTTCGCCCATGTCGGAGCGGACATGCCAGATATAGATACCGGTTGTGATGGCCTGGGTGTTGCGGCTGATGACATTCCACGTTTCTTCTTGAGATCCAGGTCCACCATCAGGACGAAAGTGTTTGATATATCTAACCAAATCACCGTCAACGGTATAGATTCTAATAGCACAGATCGGCGGCAAAT
>JAZGGI010000008.1 GCA_036480375.1 Candidatus Zixiibacteriota bacterium | reverse complement strand
TTGAGTAATTCTTTGATTAGAGCGGGATCAATCGAACTCATGTTGGTCTCCTGTGTAAATGCTTCAGTTTTCAATTTCGAAGCATAATCAATTATTTACATTTACACAAAATTCCTTACAGGCTCTTGCCAAAGCAAAAACTATGGCTTAAATTCTAATTACACTTTGTCCGAATTGTCTGACGACGTACAATCTTGATTTTGAACTATTGCGGTGTATAGTAACAACCAAGACAATTCTATATCTAATTGCCCATTGACATTCGAAGTCTCTACGAGTTTCCGTTGAATCTCTTCCGCATGTTCAACTCCGAAAGTCTGTTCGGCTGAAAAGCGCTTATGAATATCCCTTATAATTTCCCCATATTTGCCGCCAACGCATTCTTCTAATAGCTTTAATCCCAAAGCTACAAAGACAAATTCCTGAGAAGTCAACTTTTCTGAATCAATGGAAATATCTTTATCCAATATGAAACCTTTTTCAACACGACTAATTGAAATCCCTGATTTTTTTAGTGACTCCAAATACCTATACGCTGTTCTAATTGAGACGCCACAATGTGCAATAATATCTTCAGTTGTAATACATGGTTTCTTTAGCAGCAATATCAGAGTTCTTAATAAATTGGACGCACCATTTGATGCCGGCATAACTAAAATCCTTTAATTGATTTACAAGGATTGGTAATGTCGTAACAGATAAATATTACCGTTTAAACATAATATAAGCACGGAGGGTGACATATAGTGTCAGTGTAAAATAGAAAATGACTTAAAATATATAGATATTATTAAATAGTCTAATTGATTTCAGCATACCAATGATTTTTTTGGTTGAATATCGGAATCTTTGAATAGTTATGATACTAAATCCCGATCTTCTCAATACTCTTTTTCAAGTGCTCCTGAATTAAGAATATATCGCGTATGCACTATTTATAAGATAACCAACAACTCACATACTTACCGTTCAATCGAATCATCATGGATAGAGCGAAGTTGGCCGGTTTCATCAATTTGCCACTGGTCTTTTGCTGGATCATCATCGAGATGAGTGGCTGTAGCCATTGCTGTAAAATGTTCACGGTCGCCAGTGATTTCATATGAGTATCGCGCTGAAGGCATGATTTCAACGCCAATAGTATCGAATGCAAATTGATTATTTCTATCGGCTATCAGTCCCTGGGCTGGAATCCAATAAGTATCATTAATCTGAAAATATGACCTTTGCGCCAAATATATCTGATTCAGTAGCTCTTTGGCTTCAGTTTGTTTTGCCTTGGTTGTATAGGCCATATACCTAGGAATGGCCAATCCGGCCAAAATCGCAATAAGGACCAGGACAATAAGAAGTTCTATGAGTGAAAACCCCTTTTGCGAAAGTAAGGTTTTTCTAAATAATCTAATGCTTCGCAAATTCTTTGATATTTCGAATAATCGTATACGATTCATCTTCTTCACCTCGATATGACAACTTCAAATTTATGCGATACAGACAACTTGTCTGTGGTAATTTTCCTTCTGATATTATCCCCTCACCAACGGATTCAGACAGTTCAACAGGCGATACCTCAACGCTTCTTACAATAATTTCCGGTCGATGGGCTGGTTTTCCTTTCAGAATTAATCTACCGCCGTCCAATTGACAAACTATTGAATCTCTTGCAGTATAAAATCTAATCGAATTATTAATTGTATCCTGCACTATCGCATCGCAACCGGCGGTATATTCCGCCAGTAAGCTATGTATGTATTCTCTCTCTTCCGATAAGATATTGCCCGATGACCAGTTCTTCAACATTTTATGAACAAAAATATTACCTGAAACAAAAACAACCATTAGAATCGCCACCAAACCCAATGATACCACCAATTCCATCAATGTCAGGCCGCGTATGTTCTTAATTTTGTCGAAAAATGAACTCGCCATAAAGACTGCACAATTCCTTTTTGGTTGAACTCCTGGCAACATTGATATAAATCTTTGCCAGATCATTATCAATTTGAACTGTTTTTTTAACTCCAAAATCAATATTCGAAACATTAATTGTGGAGTCGTAAGAAATCGTATCCTGATATGTGATTGTCATTTCCATCGATTTACTTGCCAGTCGAGTAGCCGAGGTCAAATCATTTACCGAATAATTTGAAATCATTTGGTTAAGCATAAAAACCAATATCGAAAAACCAATCATAAAAACAACCGCCCCGACAAGGACTTCAATTATTGTCACACCATCCTGATTTTTAATGATATTAGTAGTCATTTTCTGTAATCCATTGCAAGTATTCCATAATTTGAAATTGAGTCAATAACAAACGGCATTACCGGATTGTAATCTAATTCTGCATGATTAATGTTGATATCGCGAAGCCAATTGATAAATGTTGTCGGTGGCTGGGCATACCAGAAATTCCTTGTCATCACACTCCCAATTACTTTTCCTCTGAGATCAATATAATCAGATGAACATAAGATACCTCTGACTGAAGAACCTGTATCAACGTAGATATTCTCATGCGGGTAATTTATCAGCGTATCTTCTGAGATAAGTATGCACAAGGCTGAAATAGGATATCTTGTACTTAGAGTTACGGCATGGTCGATTTGATTTCTTTCAATATCCCCCAGAGATAAAAGCAGAGAAGGATAATTGATATATGTCTTATCGCGGACGATTAGATTAGTTTCAGTAATAGCCTGACCTGAAAACCAAACATCATCGCTTAATACAAGGCTATCTTCACCGTAACAGACACCACCTGAAATAACTGAACTATCATTTATTAGGATACATTTCCCAGCCAATATCTCTATAAAGCCCTCCAATCGACTATTGCCTCGGATTTCTGCCATACCATTGACCATGATTGTAACGGTTTCATCTTTGGCGCTAAATTTCAACCCATTAATCTCAAGATTACCCTCTATATAAACTACAGGATTCTCTTTCAGGAAATCTTCGTCGCCCGCATTTAGTAGTAGTGAAGTCGTCACACGGTGTGCATCATCTTTTAATTCTTGAAAAACGTATTCTTTGTAATCCAGTAGATACCTGGTTGATAATTTAAGTTTCGATGCGACAGGGTCAATCAAATGCCTTCCGACATGAAATTGTTTATCATAAATTCCCCGTCCGTCTATTTGGCCTGTGGTTAAATGAACATTTCCTGTCAAAATATCACCGGTTATTTTTGTGTGGCCGGTTGCTGTCAGCGGATAGTTTTCATCGGTCAAAGTTATAGCATATTGTGTATAATGCGAGTTACCTATACCGATAATTGCAGTTAGCTTGGATTGCTGGCTTCCGGATTTCCCCATTGAGCTAAAAAGTTGATACCCGCCATAAGGCCGACAGGTAACGGTAAAGCTACCAATATCTTCTACTATAACATGAAGCGAATCTTTATGTAATTCTTCAATCTTGGTTGTATTATTCTCCAGCAGATGAATTGCGCGGTTAATCCCGGATTCAGCCAAATATTGAGCCCGAATCTTATGCTGGTTTTTAACATGGACGCTGTAACGACCGATCCCATAACTGAATGCCGATAAAAACAAAATGAGAAGAACCGCAACTGAAACCAGTGCCGTAACCAAAACCGAGCCTTTTTGATTTTTCAGATTAATCATATTAATCTACCAAAAACAAAGTATCTACAAATTTGCCGCTTCTAAATTCTGCAAAATCGGCAACGATAATCGTAATTTGCCATGTACTAAGACTATCGCCCAAACCCATAACAGTGCTTTTTCCTTGTCGATCACGAAGAACAATTTGTGAATATGGAGGTCGATTTACTGCCCCAATCAAAGTATATAATTCGCTCAGTTTTGTTGAAGCAGGTGGAGGTTTATGAGAGCGAGTCTCGTTCTTTTTTTGTGTTGTTGGAACTGATGAAGTTGTCCTAATCGCGAAAGGATTTACTTTTGGGGATGCAAATTCAATTGGTTCCAAGGTTTGTGACACACTTCCTAAATTACTCTGCCGATTAATCTGCCTATCAGCATCATATTCCGAGCCAGTGAACAAATAAAAAACATCAGACCAAATATAGGCTGCGACAATCAACAGCACTCCAAAAACAATTTGCTTCATTCGTTTTGATTTCATAGCGTCGATAACACCATTGTCATACGAACTTGACTACCGTCACTGTTATCTGGGTGCAGAACCACTTTTTCTATATTGATCAAATATCCATTTTCAAATCGATTCAACAGATTTAACAAATTCGTAATCTTCCCGGAATATGTCACAGTGTAGCGAGTATGATTATCTGCAGCTGAATTACTTGTTTCCATGTGGACCAGACTACTCTTAAACCACTGGGCCAGTTCTCGAAAAGTCCCTTGTGAAAATTTCTTCCTTGACTGAGTTACTTCCAGTAATTCCTTTTTATCATTTAATCTTTGTTTCAGGTTTTCTATTCGCCGCACGATTTCGTCGGGATTATCTGATATTCCGGAAACCGAAGATACAATATCATAATCCAGTAAGATCGAACCAGTTAGTTGAAGAATTAAAGCATAACCGACCAATACCATCAATATGGCAAGTCCAATTATCCTAATTTGATGTCTGTATTTGAATACTTTCATCTTAATTCATCGTAATAGTAAAACGATACCAAATACTATCCGGCATGTTATAGGGTGAGTTGAGCCTGCTGATACTGCTGATTTCGACCGGTCGATTACCGGAATTTGCATAAACATAATCCCGATACCTGAAAACCGATGTCTCCCTGCGTGTTTTCCCGTGTGCAGTAACGGTTATCTCGCCCCTATCTTTCCTTTCAGCTTTTAACTCTATTGCCTGAAGACCTGATGGTATCCTCTGGCAAAATGTTGACAAATGAGCGCTAAAGTTCGCATGTAATAATACTCCTTGATCGTACGATTCCAATTCTCGTTCGACTTTGTGAATTTGGCTTTCAACAGAACTAATTTCGGCAAGGCTGTTCTGATATTGATTGTATGAATCCTCGGCATTATTTTTCAAAACCGCAAAGACACCGGCAAGAATCGTAAAACATATTAGTAAGACCGCAACAATTGAGGTCATAAGACGACTACTGCCAGTGCCGATTAACAGATATTGTACAGATTTGGGGATGAGATTGGTAAGAGCAAATGCATTCTTCACGACAGGTGGCAGTGGATTATTGAATACTGATTTAATTTCAGTCTCAACTTCCGGACATAAAGATTGTAACAGATTGTTATCTTTGATTGATTCCAAATAGAATGGCTTATTCGGATCAAATCCAAATGCGCAACGATAAATCCCTAGCTTAAACTCACAATTCTGAAGTTTTAGATTATTAGAGTTTTGAAATTCATTAATGATTAATCCAGATAATGGCATCACCTGATTGATTAAGATATCATGTTTATCAATGATTTTGAGTGATGATTTTACATATTCTTCATCGATCCTGAAAACAGTATAATATCCCTTACCGGCAATATTAATTAATCTAAATTCCTGTTGAGTAGTCTCGGGAATAAGCTTTCTACACTCTTCTCTGAAATCCTCAAGGTTAGTATTTTCATGCGATCTTATAAGTGTGAAAGCTACCGGTTCGGTAATTAAAAGGACAACATCCTGACCAAAATAATGTTTACCATTTTTAACGTCCTTCAGAAATTGATCCAAAGCCTGATCAAAATGTTCGTCGACCTTGTTTTGTAGATATATATCTGTTTCTTTTCTGGAATTTATTCGCAAAAAGCTGAAATATTCAGGACCAATTATCAAACAATATTGAGCCCGCCTGATAGGCAAACAATCTTTTAAGATTGAACCCAAATATTTGATTGCAGTTGACACAACTCTACTTTCTATCAATCAAGCTTTCCAAATCAATGTTCTGTTCATTGCCATAATAAACATGCGGTGTGATATAAATCATCAATTCAGACTGATTAGTTGTTTTATGGGTACTCTGGAATAACGGCCCGATAAAAGGTAATGACCCCAGGATTGGAAATTTCTTTATCGTCTTGTTCTCGCTTTCCTGGACCAAACCGCCAAGGATAATTGTCTCTCCGTTTCTGAGTCTGACTGTCGAATGCAGAATGCGATGATTTATAGTCGGGGGAATTTCAGAATCAAAGGCGGCAGCCGGAGTCGAAAATTCCGGTTTAATCTCGACTATCAGCTCGCCTGTTTCATTAACAAACGGCGTTACCTCAATACTCATATTGGCTTCAATTTTTTCAAATCTTTGCGAAGTTTGAGTCGATACATCAGATTGAGCGGAGGGGTGAACTATTTTTGTTTCGAGCAGATAATATTGAGTCGTACCGACATTTATCGATGCCGAATGACCGCATAACGAAGATATCTTCGGTCGTGACCTGATATTGGCTTTGCCTTCCTGTTGCATTATTTGTAAGCGGGCAAAAAAGTCATCTGACAATGGGCCGATTTTGGATACTCCAATTTGATTTCCTACCCAATCTAAATCATCCTGCAGAGTTTTTCCCGTACCGCTCATATCGATATTGGGATAATAATTCTGAGTGGGAATATTACCGCTCGTTCCGGTATTATTCATCAAAAGATCAAATTGAAATATATCGGTTGTCGAATAATCCACCACCAATACATCAAATAGTACCATCGCTGGAGGAATATCAACTTCTTCAAGAAACAGCCGAATATCGTCTATGACAGTTTTGGGGCCGACAACAATCAGACCATTATGCTCCACGATAACTTTAAGCGAAACCTGGCTTGTCAGTGATGTTGGAATCAACGGTTCAATTGTATTGGCTACTAAATGCTTTAGCAGAATCAATTTGGTTACAAACATATCCTGTGAATTTTTTGCCCCGATGAAATATAAATCATTGTCCTTCTTATAAGTGTATTGAGTATTTCGCAGTAGAGAAACAAGGGCGTCATCCAAAGGCAAATCAGAAAAACTGGCGTTGACGCTGCCTTCAATCGTGCCTCGCATGAAAAAGCTGGTTCCGCAATTATCGGCAATGGCCGACAGGATATCACCCAAAGGAGCATTCGTGACATTGACAGTAACCAGATTATTATCACAATGAATCGAAAATCTCGATGCCCTGTGTCCTCCTTCACCGGATGTTCTCATTACCCCGATATAATATATCCCGTCTGCTGACCGGATAGTAAAACCATTGGAAGTCATCAAAACATTGAGAGCCTTATCAACCATAACTCCCTGCAATCTACCCGAGATAATTCCTGAAGTTCCCGACTCGATTATAATATTGACTCCGGCCAGATCAATCAATTCGTCAATTACTTTTTGCAATGGAGTATTCTTCAAATTGCAGTTTAACAAACCATTATCTATGACAATTTCCAATGGAGCGGGTGGCGGCGGAGGTTGAAACGGTTTATAAATTTTAATTATCTCCCCGGTTTTTTCCCAGGCCAGAGCATATTCCTTGATGATAAACAATAAAGCGTCATTGAGAGATACATTATCAAGCCGCAATGTGATCGTCCCGGCGACAGAAGTATCAATAAAAACTGATAGTTCATAAGCTCTCACCAATGCTTTCAGGGCATCATCCAGATTATTTTCGACAAACTCCAGTTGCGGAATCATTATCGTAGTATCGATAATTGTATGAAGATTCATTGATTCCAGAGTATCGACTACACTGGTATTGACATTATCTGGCGAATCATCTATAACATCTTGCGAAAAGCTAAAAGAATACGCAAAACAAACGATAAATGAAGTTAGTATAATTTTTCGAAGTATCATATTCCTCCCCGCTTATATTGCCACGGCTTTGAAAACCTCAATTGGTGTAGTTACCCCGGCCTTTATTAAATCAATTCCTGCATGCTTAAGACGTTTATAGCCATGTTCCTGTGTATATTGACGTATGTCAGCTTCGGTACATCCCTTTGATATCAAATTTCCAAGTGATTCATCAATCGGAAGCATCTCATAAATTGCTTTGCGGCCAACATAACCGGTATTCCCACAGAATGTACAACCGGCTCCCGAAAATAGCTCAGCCGATGAATCAATTCCTAATTTTAATGCCGCGGCTCTTTGTTCCGGGGACGAATCCGGTTGTTTGCAATGATCGCATATTGTTTGTACCAAGCGCTGGGCGATTATCAATTTCAAAGTCGAGCCCAGAAGATAGCTCTCTGCGCCCAGATCAATCATACGAGTTATTGTCGCAATGGCATCATTGGTATGAAGGGTTGATAGCAACAAATGACCGGTCAGTGACGCCCGAATGGCCTGATCCAGAGTTTCCTTATCGCGAATCTCACCAACCATTATAATATCCGGATCCTGGCGCAATATCGCTCGCAGAGCATTGGCAAAGGTTACATCAATTTCCGGCTTTATCTGCGTCTGATTTATCCCTTCAAGATTATATTCTATCGGGTCTTCAATAGTTGTGATATTCACGTTCGGACTACGCAGACGATTTAGAACCGCATACAAGGTGGTTGTTTTTCCCGACCCGGTTGGCCCGGTCACAAGTATCATGCCATTGGGAAGCTTAATCTTTCCTTCCAAAAGTTCATGCTGCAAGTTGCTTAATCCCAAAAGATTCAGATCAAGCCGCAGTGTCTCCTTATCAAGGATTCGAAGAACTGCCTTCTCACCAAAATCAGTCGGTAGAATCGATACCCGAATATCTACTGTCCTGTTTTCTGCTTTGAATCTGATTCGGCCATCCTGAGGGCGCCGTTTTTCAGAAATATCCAATCCTGACATAATCTTAATCCGAGCGATTACTTCAGAAACCGATTCGCCGGAGATATTCCGATCCTTACGGAGCACGCCATCAATGCGATAACGGCAATCCATGTTTTTTTCAAACGGCTCAAAATGTATATCTGATGCTCCGACCGATATCCCCTTACCAATTATTTCATCTAATAGTCTGATGATTGATTTATCCTGACCAATCTCACTCGGGGAAAAACTTTTATGATTTTTCTTATTAATTTCAGACCCAAAAAGCTCACTCGCCCGCTTAGCAAATTCTTGTTGTTGTAGATATATTAACGCCAGGTCTTTTTTCTCACGGAATTTCAAAAAGCTCACGACTGATAAATCCGAATCCAAGGACAGATACAGGCCGTTCACCTCGTGTTGACCTAAACGCGGGTAGATTTTGTATTTTTCACAAAATGACCGGTCCCAACCGACAGGCAAGTCTGACATGGTAACCTCAAAAAAGCATCTTTTCATTAGCCCCTTTTATATGTATAATATAAATATTATAGACGGTCAAGCTAACTATATGACTAAATACTTATACACAGGAAAAAAGGTAAACGGTGAACCGGTGGAAGGGGTTTTTCGCTCCTCAGATATCGGTGAACTGGAAAAAGCTCTTTTGAGCAAAGGGATTTTTCTATCAAGCCACCGAACCGCCAAAAGTACAATCTCTCAATGGCTTACAAAGCAACTTCGCAAAAACGATATTACTCGCATTACTAGGCAACTCTCGGCCCTGGTATCATCAGGAATTACCTTCAATGAAGCCATTCGCTCTGTCAGAGAGCAAGTAACTGACAAATCATTGGGAACTATGCTTGACGATATTGCCTCATCAGTTGAATCGGGTAAATCAATTGCCGACTCATTCCGGCAGTTTCCCATATTTTTCGATACCTTATTTACTTCCATGATTGAGGCTGGAGAGATTTCGGGCACTCTCGATAAATCGCTGGATCGTATTGCCACTTACCGCGAACGTTCTGAAGAAACCAGTAAGAAAATCCGTTCGGCTCTCGCGTATCCGTTACTTGTAATTGCTGTAACAATTCTGGTTGTCTTTGTTCTGGTTATATATATCATTCCGATATTTTCCTCGATGTATGAAAACTTCGGTTCGGAACTTCCAAAGCTGACTCAAAATGTTGTATCTATCAGTGAATGGCTTAGGGATAATATAGCAGTTGTTGGCTTTGGATTTATTCTGATATTAACGTTCATTACTGTTTCGTTTTTTAATAATCGTGTAAAATACTTCCTGAGTATGCTGCAATTAAAAATTCCTCTAATCAAACGAATCCTGACCAAAATAATCAATGCTCGGTTTGCCCGGACACTCGGAACACTATTGCAATCTGGCGTACCGACTCTGTTTTCTGTTGATGTGGCCATTCGTACAACTGGAAACGCTTATATTCAAAATACGATATCATCACTGGGGCAATCATTATCTCAGGGAAAATCTTTTACCGAAGCCATTGGTGAATATCAAATATTTTCCAAAACTCTTATTCGCATGTCAGCCGCCGGTGAAAAAACCGGGCAACTGGGAAAAATGCTCGAAAGGGCTGCTGATTTTTACGAATCTGAAATCGATCACGATATCGGGACCCTCACAACCCTTTTTGAACCGCTAATCATAGTATTCCTTGGTATCTTCATCGCCTTTATTCTGGTTGCCATGTACTTACCGCTTTTTGATTTAATGAATACAATGTAGGCTTTTCAGAATGATTTATTATCTCAGTGCAATTATCTTAAGACAATCTGAACACAAACTTCCATTTAGACCTGCTTTCGTTTTTCTGGACTTATTATGGATTATCCCGGCTTTGCTGATTTATTTTGGTGGCATTTCATCTGAAAATGGATTGGGAGTTCTACTTCTTTCAATTTTATTCGGAATTGTATGTATTGCTGACTTTAAATTTCAAATCATTCCAAATAATTTGTTGGTTATTTATTCAATATTAGGGATATTTCTGGCGATTATTCCACATCAGCCGAGTTTCTTTGATTCAATTCTGGGTGGAATATTCGGATTTGTTTTATTTCTGGGAATTGAATGGATTGGATCAATAGTATTTCGAAAACCCGCTATGGGCGGAGGTGATATAAAACTGGCGGCAGTGCTGGGACTCTTTGTTGGATGGCAGGGGATATTCATCACGCTATTTATTGGCGCAATATTAGGTCTTCTATATGTTTCTGTGGCGAAAATGCTTGTAGTTGGAAAAAAAATAAGAACTATCCCATTTGGCTCCTTCCTGGTATTTTCCTCAATAATTACCTATTGGGTTGGTGATGCCATTTTGGATTATTATATAAACGGATTATTGCTTTGATTATCCCAAGAAATAGTTTTAAATACTAATCACTTTATCCCAATCTTCTCAATACTCTTCTTTAAATGGTCGGTGGTCTGATGTGTATAGATCATGGTTGTTTTAATGTCCCTATGGCCAAGTATTTTGCTCATTGTGGCTGGATCAACCCCGTTCATCTGCATCAATGAATTGAATGTATGTCTGAGGTCATGAACTTTGGTTAGGTCATTAAAATCCGCTTCTTTGCCTATTTTTATTAATGCTCGTCGTATATCATCGGTATCGAGTTGTTTTCCAGTTTTGGTTCTGAATATCAGTCCTTCTGATTGACCGATTCGTTTTAGGATTTTAATTGAATGTTCATTTAGAAAAAACTCTCTGGAATATGTTTTTGGTGTCCAGCCTTCTTTTGGCTGAATTTTTATCAAGCCGGTTTCAAGATTAACATCATCCCAGGTTAAATTGCATAATTCTCCTGATCGCAGACCTGTATTGAGTAAGAATTTGAAAATCAAATAAAATACTTTGAGCCGATTATTATCTCTGGCCATTAGCCGTGCAGTTCTCAAAAAATGTTTGCATTCTTTTGAATCGAGAAGTCTAACTTTTCTTTTTAGCTTAGCTCGAAGCGGTTTTACTTTTTTGGTTGGTACTGTAGGAATTAGTTCTCGGCTATGAGCCCAAATAAATGCTGAACCCAACACTATGACTTCGGTGTTTACTGTTTGAGGAAGGGGTAAGCGCTTTTTTCTATGAACCCCAGGTTTATCTCCATCCGCTGAACTTTTCAATTCAATAGACCTTAATCGTTGTACTTGATATGATTCAATAATCTCAGGCGTAATCTGCACGAGAAGCCTGATATTAGGGTGAAACATCTTCAGAAAAATGATAAAAGTATTTTCCACCGTAAGATACCGCCTAACAGTACTGGGTGCAGTTCTCAAGCGCACATAATCCGCATATTCCTGAAAGAAAGCATCAATGCGCTTCCTCTCGCTTACAAGTCCCAACTTCTCAATCCTTTCAGATTTTTCCAAAGATTCAATCTCTTTTTTCAAGATTTTGGCATCTTTGAGCGATCCTCCCTTAATCCACTTATGGCCACCTGGCCTGCAAACCACCACATAATAAGTTTTGCTACCGTCTTTTCTCTTCTTAAAATGGATACTAGCCATGCACACTCCTTAGAAATATGTTAGAAAATATAAATAACGGAGAATAAAATGTCAATAACTTATTGTATCACAAGAGAAGATATTGTTAGAAAAATAATACGCGTTAATCTGAGGAAACAAACCCATTTTTTTGTATCCAATCGCATGATATTTTCGTAAAGATAAAACAAGGAGGCTGACTTATGGAAAAGCATATCAAAGTTATTGGGGTTTTATATATCGTATTCGGAGCGATGTCATTTTTAATCTGTTTCTCAATATTCGTATTCATGGCCGGGATCGGGGTTGTAGCCGGTGATTATGAAGCACAGGGGATTCTGACGTTTATCGGTTCGTTTATGCTAATGCTGGGAGTGATAACCGGCATCCCAAGTATAATCGGTGGATGGGGATTGTTGTACCGGAAAAGCTGGGCGCGAATTCTGGTGATTGTTTTGTCGGTTTTGCATATTTTTGATCCGCCCTTGGGGACGGCGTTGGGGATTTATGCATTAGTGATATTATTCAAAGATGAAGCTCAGCCGATGTTTGCGTAGGTTGGCTGGCGAAATCACGGGGATGCCACCCTACGGACTATGCTCATTCGGAATCCGACCTACTTCTACTAAGATAGTTCTTCATATAGGATGTCAAAGAATTTACTTTTTGCTTCCTGTTCAATCCAGGGCTTATGGCCACAGTTTTTAAGAAGAATGAATCGAAAGTTATTGATGATTGGCGATAAGAGTTTTTCGACGCCTTCAGCCGGATGAGGATCATAGTCGCCGTGGATTGCGACAATCGGACATTTGATGTGTTTTCCAATTTCTAAAAGTGTTCCACTACTTCTCAGCTCCACGGCTTCATTCCAAACGCGTTGAAATATCTCCGATTGACATTCAATTATTTCGGATTCGTTGAAATAATCATCAATCGGATTATAGGTATCGGCCCTGGATAGCAATTCTCCGAGCAGAGTAAATGACTCATTTTTGTTTTCACTTTCCGGATTATTTAGAATCTTTAATATGGATTTTACCCTGATTTTGTCTTCCTTACCCAGGCGATTGAGTCTGGTATCCATAAGTCCTTCGGCGTATTTTTGTTCAAAAGGACCGCTACCGACGAGAATCAGTTTTTTTACAATGATTGGATTATGGGCGGCAAATATATAACTGAGCCATGCACCCCACGAAAAACCTATTAAGGTAACCGGAAGATCGCCTTTGTTTTCCAAAACAGTTTTTAATTCATCTATCTGATCCTGAATCGATGTGGCTGTTTGAAACGGTTCCATGACTCCGCGAGTGGATGCCAATTCACGCGCCACCGGAGCCATCTCACCTGGTGCACCGGGGCCGCCATGAATAACCGCGACTTCAAAAGGCGGTTTTCCATATAATCTATAGTTTTTCATTTTACCAGAATATCATGTATTTAAATAATTGTCAAATATTAATCTCGATGATTCGATTGAGAATAACTCAAGCTGAATTTGCGCATTGAGGCGAACCAGATATAAATAATCTAATTGACAATCGATGTGATAAAGTTCTAATCTATTGAATTGGCAATTTAAATAAGTCAGCTTAGAGAGTTTTAATGGAACTTATTGGGGCCCGTCCGGGGCGGAAAGTTATAATTTATTTCGCGGCGACGATAGTTGTCGGGACGATATTTTTGTATCTGCCGATCAGTTCGGCAGGGGATTCGATTGGTCTCATAGATGCTTTTTTTACATCGACATCGGCGGTATGCGTTACCGGATTGACGGTGCTCGATACCGGTTCTGATTTTTCTTTTTTCGGTCAGATCGTGATTTTGGTTTTAATTCAACTCGGCGGACTGGGGATAATGACATTCGCGACGTCGCTTCTGATGATGATGGGGGCGCGAGTATCGTTTTATGATCGGATAGGGATATTCGAGAATTTCGGCAACTGGACTCGAACCGGGACGATTCTGGCGGCAATAATATTAACGACGATTGCGATTGAAGGTTTAGGGGCGGTGGCATTATATGCTCAGTTCAGCCAGGAATTTCCATCGGATGTGGCGGTTTTTTACTCAATATTTCATTCCGTCTCGGCATTCTGCAACGCCGGATTTTCGACTTTCCCCAATAGTCTCGAATCGTATAACGGGAATCTGTATATACTCGGAGTTTTTTCATTACTTATAATCATTGGTGGACTTGGTTTCATTGTTATTGGAGAGATTTTTTCGCGATTATTTAGATTTAGAAGTATGTTATCATTACACGCCAAATTATGTTTGAGTGTGACGGCGATATTGCTTGGCGCCGGCACTATTATTTTTTTTGCGATTGAATATAATAACAGCTTTGGAGATATGTCTTTTATTGATAGTCTGTCTAACGCTTTTTTTCAAGCGGTGACGTGCCGGACGGCCGGATTTAATGCCATACCCCAGGTGAATTTGACTGAAGTGGGCTTGCTTGTTACGCTGATTTTGATGTTTATCGGAGCGTGTCCCGGCTCTACCGGGGGAGGTATCAAAACAACAACGGGGGCGGTGATTTTACTTTTGGTATATAACAGATTCAGAGGACGCAAATCGATACCGGTGTTTAAACGGTCGATTGATAATGATTCAATCAGGCGGGCTTTGACGGCAACTCTGTTGGCGAGTCTGATAATAGTTGTCATGTTCGCGCTTTTGATGCTGGCGGAGCAGAGGCCGCAACCGCATCAGTTGAGTCAGGGATGGTTTGTCGATAATTTATTTGAAGTTGTTTCGGCTTTCGGGACGGTCGGGTTATCTCTGGGTATCACCGGACATGCGACCGTAACGGGGAAATTGATAATCATAGTCTTGATGTTTATCGGCCGGGTGGGGCTATTGACACTGGCGTTTTCATTGGCTCGTCCGGCTGAGCCGGGTGAGATTGTTTATGCCGGCGAATCGGTAATGATAGGATAGGAAAGTATGAAAGAGTTTGCCGTAATAGGATTGGGAAATTTCGGCGCGACGGTAGCGCAGGAATTAAAAAAATTAAAATGCCAGGTGACGGCGATAGATTCCGATGAAACGGCGGTCCAGTCGATTCAGGATGATATGGTGGCGATCGTCGCCGATGCTACTCGGCGGGCGTTTCTGGAGAAAATCGAAGTCGAGAAATTTGATTGTTTTGTCGTTTCCACCGGACAGGATTCGCATGCCTCGATACTTATCACTCTGCATTTAAAGGAACTCAAAGCCAAACGGATAATTGTCAAGGCCAACTCCGACGATCATGCCCGGATATTAACCAAAGTCGGAGCATCAGAAGCGATTATTCCCGAAAAGCAGATGGCGTTCCGGCTGGCCAATTCGATGGCGCAGTCAAATCTTCTGGATTTCCTGCCTTTGACGGGCGATTATTTTGTTGTCGAACTGAAGCCTCCCAAAAATTTTATCGGCAAAACGCTTCGCGAATTGGATGTTCGCGCGAGGTATAACGTTCAGATCATTGCCGTGCGCGATCTGGAAGCGGGGACGTTTGATCATATTCCCGGAGGCGATTACTTGATCACTGAAAATGATTTATTGCTTGTGATTGGCACCAATGAGGACATCGAGAAGATGAAGGATTAGGTATTTGTTGGGTTATTCGCTATCGCTCAGAACTCAATCCGGAAGATTAAACTGGTGATGAATGACCTCGCCTTTAATGTTCTTTTCTTTCTACGTGTCGATTAAGTTGAAAGGCTATCTGTCGATAGACTGATTAGGCACAGGTACCAGGAAAAAAGGCAGGGGGAATATGCATTCTTCTGAATATGTTACAATTCAAATACTAAACGGCGTCGGTTCGCTTCCGGATGATTTCGAAAACAAATTGCAGGATTCGCAGATTGCGGGATTGCCGGTCCGTATCAAGAAAATCGGCAAACGACCAATGCCGGGGGGACGGCCGATTGGGATAATTCTAACGATTCCATCGACACATCTAAAGTACCTGAGCGATACCATTGATCAATTTATTGATTTGCTGGTAGAATTTTATCGGATCAATGACAATGTTTGTAATTGCTCATTATGCGTCACATCCGACAAGAAAATATACGCGCGCCAGACGCATATTGCCGCCAGCGGAATGGAGTATTCGAATCTCAAACGGTGTTTTAAGGAAATGCCCGGCACGGTGGGCAGTTTTATCAGAGAAGTGGAAGCGCCTAATGAATTGACCGAAAACGCGTTTGTGAATGTGGATTCAAAAACGGCGCGCATCAAAGACATTACCTGCTTCGATACCAATCAGGATTTTTATGTATATGATCCGGATAATCTGCGTTGGGTTAAACAGGAAAAACCGGAGCACGAGCTTAAATAAAGCGGCCTGGATTGGCGGCCAAAAATAAGGTTCGGGTTTATTCCGGTTTAATTTCAATTTCAACCGCCTAAGTATCATTTTTCTGCGTATAATTCATTGAACAAAATATGAGAAAGTGTAACTTGTAGAATTATGGCAGAATTATTCCCCGCAATCGCCGCCGTTATCATGCTGATGATATTATCCGGGTTGGAAATTATCTTTTTCAAAGTGTTCAACCGCCGGTGGTGGCAGTATCGATTCGTCAGGATTTTTTCATATACGCTTCCGATTCTGGGGGTGGTCTTTATCGGCATCTGGATGCTGGGGATATATTTTTTCATCAAGCCGTTAATGTTTATCGCGGCGGCATTGAGCGCCCTATCACTGGTATTGATATCGGCCTTACTATTGTCTTTGCCGGTTTCGGGAATAATCAATTTTATCCATGATATCTGGGAACGGCGTCAAAAGAAACGAGCCGAGCCGGCGGTTGATAAGACATTAGAAATAAATCAGAAGCAAATCTCACGAAGGAAGTTTTTGAATTATGCTGCGGTAATCGCTCCAACGGTGGCTTTGGGCGCCGGTGTTTCTGGCGTGGGCGGTTCATTCACCGATATTGATGTCTATAAGAAATCGATATTTTTTGATGATTTGGCTGATGGTTTGGACGGATTCAAAATTCTACAAATTTCCGACATTCATATCGGATATTACCGTCATCTGGAAGATGTCGAAGAGGTAATAGAGGCGGCCAGCAAATTTTCTCCGGATATGATTGTCGCCACCGGTGATCTGTCAGATAGAATTGAATTATATAAGAGTGTTTTGGATATTCTCGGGCAGTTAAAAACTCCATATGGAGTATATGCCTGCCTTGGCAATCATGAGTATTTTCGCGGAATCACGCATGTAAGGCGGGCCTTTGATAAGAGTAATGTTTTACTATTGAAGGATAATGGTATTTCGATTCCGGTTGGAAACGCAATTATTTATTTGGCGGGGGCGGATGACCCGATGTTTATGCGGGGCGATATTAGCGGGTTTTTGCAGGCCACTATTACCAGCGCGGTTAAAAACGCGCCCGACGGCGCTTTTAAGCTACTTCTCAGTCACCGTCCCAAAGGGTTTAACCTGGCTGAGAAATTCGGCATTAATTTAACGTTGGCGGGGCATACTCACGGCGGACAGTTAGGTATTTATGGCCAATCGGCGTTTGAATTGATTTCAGAAAACACCTACCTTTGGGGTTTGTACGAAAAAGGAAATAGAAAGTTATATACATCTTCCGGAGTGGGACATTGGTTTCCTTTTCGATTGGGCTGTCCGGCTGAAGCGCCGATTATTGAATTGAGGAAAGCCAAATAAAATTATGCGTGACTGCAGCGTAATTCCTTTGATAAAAAAAAAGTCGTTGCTCTTCAGAATATATTGGCTCTTGACGATTGTAAAATTGAGAGTATATTGTGGCAGGATACTCCTCACCGCCTTATAGGTATCGTACTTATTTGAATAGGTTGTTGGATTAAATTATCCCGGAGAAGATAGTGAAGAGATTGTTAGTGCTTATTTTGATTTCAGGATTCCTGGGGGCAGGAGTTTGGTCGCAAGAAAGTGAAATTCCAGGCAATTCCGAGAAATCACCCAATGATTACACTCCGGCAGAAACACATAAGTGGCTTTGGGAGAACGAATTAAGGCCGCACCTATTAAAGGTCAAGCAGGTTGAAAAAGATCGGGCCTTGATGGCTTTATCCAACTGGCAGGAGTATGATATTACGTTTTACAGCATCGATATAACAATTTATTATGATATTCAGTCGATTGATGGTGTTGTGGGTATTCATGGTAGAATTCAAGCCGGTTCTTTGGATAGTATTGTTGTCGATTTGCGCTATAACATGGACGTTGATTCAATATTTAATAATTCCGGAAATCTGGAATTCACGCATAATGAAGATTTGCTGACGGTATATCTCGAAAGAGATTATTTCTTTGACGAAGAATTCAAATTTACGGTTGTCTATCATGGTGAGCCGTTGCAGATGGGAGGATTGCAGGGATTTCAATTTACAGAAAGATTTGGATTACCTCTTATAACAACATTGTCTCAACCTTTTGGTTCTCGTGACTGGTGGCCCTGCAATGATATCACAACTGACAAGGCCGATTCGGCCGATATTATTATTACGGCTGATACATCACTTGTTATTTCCTCAAATGGTCTTATGGTATCGGATGTAGATAACGGGGATGGAACTCACACTGCTTATTGGAAAGAACGGTATCCGATTGTGCCGTACCTGGTATCGCTGGCGATGCATCCATATTCGGTCTGGTACGATGAGTATGATTATGGGGTCGGAGTGGTGCCGTTGCATTATTATGTTTTTGACGATCATGTTGAAGACTCAAAACTATATTTCGCGATTATGCCCAACGCGCTGGCGATATTCGAGGATTTTTTCGGAGAATATCCTTATCGAAATGAAAAATATGGTTGCTCTCATTTTGACTGGGGCGGAGCGATGGAACATCAGACTAATACTTCTACTCAGGCCTCACAATGGGCTTATTCTGACAATATCATTACACATGAGTTGGCTCATCAGTGGTGGGGAGACGAGATTACCTGTAGTGATTGGCACCATATCTGGATAAATGAGGGGTTCGCTTCGTATTCGGAAGCATTATACCATGAAGTCGTTTACGGGAAAGAATACTACCATACTTATATGGATTATATGGAATTCAAAGGAAGCGGCAGTATTTATATTCAGGATACGGTTAATATCTGGAGTATTTTTGGCCGGATTGTTTATGATAAGGGCGCGTGGGTGTTACATATGCTCCGTCATATTGTCGGTGAAGAATTGTTTTTCCAATCGCTGAATAATTATCGCCAGCAATATAAATGGGGCTCTGCCTCAACCGAGGATTTTCAAGCGGTAGTCGAAACAACCTGCGGTATCGATCTGGATTATTTCTTCGAGCAATGGATTTATGGAATTTATTTTCCGGAATATACTATTGCCCCTTATTCTCGCTCTGACCCTGAAGGGGGGTATATTCATTATTTGTATGTCGAGCAAACTCAGGAAACCGATCCTTTGGTATTCTCCATGCCGATTGATGTTCATCTGGAAAGGACAGAAGCAACTGATACTATAACTGTATTTAATAATCGACGGGAACAGGTTTTTTATTTTCATACCGATGAAGCTGTGAATTCAATTGAACTCGATCCTAAAAAATGGATATTGCGTGAGGTTACCCAGGAATTCTGGGGCATTCGCGTATTTGCCGATTCTTTATCGGAAGCTTCAATAAACGGCAACTATGAGGATACGATTTCTATTTTAAGCGTTAATGACGCTTATACCTCTGAAATATTATCCGGTAGTCTACCTCCGGGCCTTGAGTTTGATCCTGAAACGGGAATAATTTCCGGATTTCCGATAGAAATGGGTGAATATGATTTCAGCATATATGCCGTAGATGCTTATAATTCCGAGTTGCAGGACACAACGGAGTTTACAATTATAGTTACGGATGCCATTCTCGACCGACCGGGCGACGCCAATGATGATGGAGACGTAAATGTCGGCGATGCCGTATTTCTGATTAATCTTGTATTCAAATCAGGGCCGCCTCCCGCAAAGCCAAATTGGGCGGATACCAACGCCGATTGCGCCATTAATATAGGTGACGCGGTTTACCTGATAAATCATGTCTTTAGAGACGGTCTGGCTCCTCAATTGGGATGTGTAGAGTAGATATCATAGATAAGAAACACCCCGAAAAGATATGGCCCGGATGGATTCCACCGGGGTATTTTAATGCTCTGTTCTCGGGTTATTTGTTGACTTTGGCCGAATTTCGTAGATATATTGCAGAATATACAGCGTAGATAACAGCCGATACTTCACCTTGTCCGGGCTGAAAAATGCAGAAGACTTACTACTTACATAGCTATGGATGTCAGATGAACCTCGCCGATTCGGGAATTTTATCAGCGGCGATGGATGATGCCGGATTCGTTTCGGTTTCTAATCCCGAGGAAGCGGGCGTGATTATTATTAATACCTGCTCGGTCAGGGAGAAGGCTGAAGAACGAGCTCTGGGGCGATTGACGGAACTGGCGCGAATCAAGAAAACTGGCGATAGCCGTATATGCGCCGTTGGATGTATGGCTCAGAGAATGGGCGAGAAAATTCTTGAACGTATTCCCAAGATAGATTTTATCCTGGGGACGGAACGCTTATTTGATTTGCCCCGACTACTGAATAAAGAATCGATAGAACCTGTAGTCGATACCCGCATGACTAAAAATTTGGACTGGGCAGAATTTTCTCCGGCGCCTGACAACTCATATTCAGCCCATGTTACGATATCACGCGGATGTGATAATTACTGCGCCTACTGCATTGTTCCCTACTTGAGAGGCCCGGAACGTCACCGGGAGCCGGGCGCGATTATTGATGATATTAACGATTTATATGGCAGAGGTATTGTGGAAATCACGCTGGTGGGACAGAACGTTAATTCATATAATTCGGCACACTTGAAGTTTCCGGGATTGTTGAAGAAGGTAGTTGCCGAAACTGATATCAATCGAATCCGTTTTATTACTTCGCATCCCAAAGACCTCTCGGATGATTTAATTGACCTGTTCTCGAGCGAACCGAAGCTTATGGGTCATTTTCATTTGCCTCTTCAGAGCGGGTCGGATAGAATTCTTGAGATGATGTTTCGCAAATATGATTACACCCGTTATCTGAGTTTAATTCACCAATTGCGACAGGCCCGTCCCAATATCGCGATAACGACCGATTTAATAGTCGGATTTCCAACCGAGACTGAAGATGAATTTGGGATGACACTTGAGGCGGTGCGCGACATTCGTTTTGACGCGGCGTTTATGTTCAGGTATTCGGTTCGCGATGGGACCTGGGCTGCCAAGAACCTGAAAAACGATGTTCCCGAAGAAGTGAAGTTGAGACGATTACAAGAGTTGATTGAGTTACAAAAAGAAATTTCCTATCAAGTCAATCAAAAAGAAATCGGTCGGATTAGTTCGGTTTTGATTGACGGGACAAGCCGCCGCGATGCTTCGGTGTGGAAGGGTAAGACCGAAGGGAATAAAACGATATTGTTGAAAAGCCCGGAAGATTTGCTGGGGAAAGTTGTTAATTCCCGTATTAATCGGGCCGACAGTTGGACGTTGCATGGGGAGTTGGCGGCATGACTTTTGAAATAATCGGCTCAATCCTGTTTTTCGCACTGACTCTTTTTGCCCTGATTTTCAGCTCTATGAAATCATCCCGTATTGACAGGGAGAGTTTTCCAAATAAAGCACGGTTCTTCAGCGGACTGATAATCTGGATGATGACGTCTCTTCTGGCGATCCTTATAAACTGGCCCGGTTATTCTCAATGGTTTATTCCGGTTGTATATCCGATCCTGCAAATATCTCTGATAGCCCTTTTCCTTTTGGGCTTTTTTCTGGTACTTACCACCGTCAATGCCTTTCCGATTCATCTTGACATCTTCCGTAAAGAATCTACCGGTCAAGTTGACAGGTATTTACTTCTGGATAATATAAGACATATTGCCTCGCAGCCATACTCCATGATGGAACAGTTCGCTCTCGTCCTAAAAGAAATAGCGAGTTATCTGGTTGTCAAAAAGGGCGCTGTTTTTCTGATTAATCGTGCTCGCGGGGAAATGTATTTGGCGGCTCAAATCGGTTTGAGCAAAGAGGAAATGCATAATCTGGAGCGATTTCCTCTGGGGCAGGATATAATTTCTCGCGCGGCATCTGAGCAACGATCTTTCATCTCTGATGATTTGGTGACTTCAGACTCATCAAGCCGCAGATTGATCCTGGCGGGTCGGAAACTGACCTTTTCGGCGGCGGCGATTCCTATGAGTGCCCGGGATCAGTCGCTGGGGACCATGTTGGTTTTGTCAAACCGGGCCGGATTTTTTGAAAAATCGAAGCGTTTGCTGTTAACCGCGGCGGCCGAAATCATCGCCCGGGAAATCGAATCAAACCGGCTTATTCGAGAAAATCAGAAACATAAAGGACGACTTGAAGCAACACGAGAGTTGCTTTCTCAGACTTTCGCCAATGTGAACCATCTGGCAAAATCCGGAAACTATCAAAAACAACCTTCCGATATCTGTAGGTTTTTGGTGGAAAGATTTAATCTTCTGGCCTGTCGGGTAGTAATGCTATCAAAAGGTAAAATTGAAAATCTGGCGAGTCATCAGGTATCGGCATACAAACCCGAGCAAAGTGAATCGTATCTGATCGCGGTTATCGAATCTATCAGGCGCGGTCAGATGATAATCCTTAATCAGGAGGCCAGAAATCCCGATGGTTCGGTTTTTATAAATCGGAGTACATTGCTTTGCCCGTTTAGTCTCTGGAAAGGGGGCGAGTATGCCCTGTTGATCGACTATTCGGGAGGCAGCCTATCGGTAAATGAATCATTACTTCAGGAGATCGAGACTTCGATAAGCATTATTTCAATCGCATTAAATATTGTTGAGTTAAAAAACGCCGATAGTTTGAGTCAGACGGCGGTCACATCCCTTATCAATATTCTCGAAATTAAAAATGATTCGGGATTGGATAAGATTTACAATAGATTCTTGAAGGAAATTGTTCGGTTCCTGCCCAAATCGGCGGCAGCCATGGTATTTGTTGCCGATAACGGTCGAGGGTATCGGGTTCAGGCCGGCTATAGCGAAGAAATGAGGGAATTGGCTTTTATCCCCGGTGAAGGCCCGGTGGGTAAGGCGGCAGCGACAGGCGATATTCTTGAATACAATTCCGCTAACGATATCGAAATTGCCTGGGGTGAATTGGAGCCGGTTAATAAAGATTTTTTGATTAAGCTCTGCGGGGAGAGGGGCGTTCCGAAATTTCAGATAAATATTCCGGTCGTGGTAATGGACGCGGTTACCGCAATAGTATCTATTTTTGATTTTAATCAGTCATCGTTATCTGTGCGCAAGGAAAAAGGACTCCTGTTATTATCGGCTCAATTGCTATCAATAAAACTAACCACGACGGAAATGGATAATCAGATTTTCATGAGCCAGAATGGTTCCATCAAAGCCGGCGACAGCGCCGTCTTAAATAGAATAAATAATTACCTGGCGACGATTACCGGTCGGGCCCAATTGTTGTCACGTAAGGCCGATATTCACGGGCCGACACGCTACACGGCCGGTGAAATATTGAAAGCCTCCGAATCGGCCGCAGAATCGATCAAAAGGCTGCAAAAATCTATAATCGACAAGCAGAATGCCCCTGATGGGCAAGCCGATGATTTAACTTTGGCGATTGATGAATATCTAAGTCCTCGGCACATTACGGCGAATCTATATATGTTCGATGATAATCGTACCCTGGTACTTGAGAAAGATATTGACAAGGCGGCGAGATTCGCCATTGGCAACGATAACCTGATTTCATTAATTGAAAGCATATTGAAGCAATTCGTCAATTTCATCGGGGACGGGGAACAGGTCTTACTTAAATCGGTAACCGCTGATGACGCCTTTTATTTTAATATTATTCGTGGGTCGAGGGAATATACTAGAGATTTTAAACCTTCTGATTATGATTATGGCGAACCGGATGTATTGCCCAAAGAATTTATTTCCGCTGAAATGATCGGCAAATTTATAAATCTTAACGCTCAGGTCTCCTTTGATCGATTCGGCCGCCAGCCTACTTATGTTTCATTTAAGTTTCCGAATCGAGTTGATTCGAGTGAGATAATTTCGACGTCTTCAAGTGACAGCAATGCTCTGACTATTCTTGCTGTCGATGATCAGCAAATGATCCTGGATTTATTATCCGGAATTTGTCAATCGCTGGGGTTTCGCCTGACGGCAGTAAAATCTCCTGCGGAAGGGATGATCCTTATCCGCAGCAATAAATATGATATCGTCATGGTCGATCTGGTAATGGGGGATATATCGGGCTGGGATGTAGCCCGGGAAGTTAAAAAGCACTCCCCTTCGACTCCGGTTGTAATGATGACGGGCTGGGGCTTAAACCTTACTGAAGAGCAGACCAGTCGGGCCGGTGTTGATTTTACGCTGGCTAAGCCGTTTAAAATCGAACAACTTACCGAAGTCATCAGTCAAGCCCGCCAAAAGCATAATTCCTACTAAAAATAATCCCGCAATAAATATCTTTTTTCGTTTGCCGACAATAGAAGTGAGGGGCGAACATTTAAAGGAATTACAGGATGAACGAATTAAAATATATTGACAAGATTCAACGAGATGATTCTCTTCTTTCAATGCCGCAAAGTCTGTCCCAGATGCTCACGTTGGTAGGTTCGGATGATTATTCCATTGAAGATTTGATTAAAGTGGTTATGAATGATCCCGGTTTGACCAGTCGGATATTGAAGATGGCCAATTCTTCTTTTTATGGCCATCGCTCGGAAATATCAACGCTGCATCAGGCGGTAATGATGCTCGGGGCGACCCAGATAAAGTGCCTGGTATTGTCGGCTTCGGTATTCCAGGTACAGAAACTTGAATCGGATTATAATCTCGATATAAAGGGAATGTTTACTCATTTTATCGGAGTTGCCTTGGTAAGTAAAAACCTGGCTGATTTTCTGGGACACAATCAATCGGAGGAATTATTTATCGCCGGTTTATTGCATGATATCGGACAGCTATTCTTTATCCGTCATTTTCCACAAGATTATATGCAGGTTGAGGAAAGACTCTCTGAATTTCCATCACGTTTTGAGGCTGAGCAAAAAATTCTGGGAATCGATCATGCTGCAATCGGACAGATGCTGGCTGAAAAGTGGGGTTTTCCGGCAATACTGAAAGATACTATCGGTGGTCATCATAATTCGGCTCCGAATATCGCGGAAAACCAGACTATGCAGATTATACAACTGGCGGATTTACTGCATCCTTATTCAAGCGATGATACACCTATCAAGATTGAAAAGCGGATGGCATCAATAGGCCAATTGATTAACCTATTAAATATAAATCACAATGATATTGAGACAGTCACGAGAAATTTACCCAATGAAATTATCACCATTGCGGATAGTTTTGGAATCGATATCGGCGATCCCAGCGAGCTGTTGGCCCGGGCCAATCGAGAATTGTTTAACTCGTTTATTACCATTGAGCATTTATTCCGCGAGAGACAGGATTTATCACAACGCATCCTGATAGAGGAGCGACGGGCGGCGGTCATGGAGACCAAAAATGTCGCTATCGCGACATTGTCTCATTATATTAACAATGCTGCGATGGCTATCTCCGGTCGGGCGCAGTTATTGAAGATGCTCAGAGACCGAGAGAGAATAATTGACAAGGATGATCGTCTCGACAACATCCTTGAAGTCGTCGAGAAATCATTAAAAAAGATTATGGCCGTGATTCTTGAGCTTCGAGATTTGACAAATCTTGAAGAAATTGAGAAGTATTCGGAGTCCAACGCGATTTGTATTGATGACCGGGTTCAGTCTCGTCTGAAAGAGCTTGAAAACAGCGGCGAGGTTCTTTTACCCGTTCAGGAAGCGCAACCCGATAAATAATATTGCCCTTTTCTCATAATACCAATATATTTTGGGGGTATAATCAGGAGGACAAATGCCCCGTTATTTAACAGCCGGTGAATCCCATGGCCGGGGGATAATAGGATTGGTCGAATCGTTTCCGGCCGGTATACCGATATCATTAAAAAAGATTAATGAGCAATTAGGCCGCCGACAGCAAGGCTATGGTCGGGGCGGCCGGATGAAAATTGAAAAAGACAAGGTAAATATTCTTAGCGGTTTACGACATGGGAAAACGCTGGGATCGCCCATCACTCTCGAGATATCGAATAAGGATTGGTCGAATTGGAAAAAAATAATGGATCCAATGAGATCAATCGGCCGAAATCTTTCGCCAATGCAAAAGAAGCGGGCATATGATGTGACCGCTCCGCGTCCGGGGCATATTGATTTGGCCGGGGCGATTAAATACAATCAGCATGATCTCAGAAATGTTCTTGAGCGGGCCTCGGCGAGGGAAACCGCGGCGCGGGTGGCTTGCGGCGCGATCGCCCGACAGTTGCTTGAATATTTTGACATTAATATCGCGTCCCATGTTATTTCGATTGGTAAGGCAAAAATAAGCGGCAAAAAGATTGATTTTGATTTAATATCCGGCTGGTCGGACGCCTCACCGGTGAGATGCGTCGATACCGTCGCCGAGAAAAAAATGATCGCTGTGATTAAGCAGGCAATGAAAAATCGTGATACTCTGGGTGGAGTATTTGAGGTGAGAGTATGCGGTCTTCCGACCGGTTTGGGTAACAATGCCCAGTGGTATCAAAAAATAGACAGTCAATTAGCGGCAACGATAATGTCAATTCAATCGGTCAAAGGAGTGGAGATCGGCAAGGGATTTTCCAACGCAGGGAGATTCGGCTCGAAAGTACATGACATCATATATTATGATTCTCCGGACAAGCATCCAAAATCGAAAGGTTTTTATAGAAAGACAAATCGGGCTGGAGGAATTGAGGGGGGATTGACTAATGGAAGCGAGCTCATTGTTCGAGGAGCATGCAAGCCGATATCGACCCTGATGCGACCGCTTGATACGGTAGATATTATTTGCAAAGAAGCCAGAGAAGCGATTGTTGAGCGATCCGATATTTGTGTCGTCCCGGCCGCGGCGATTGTCGGCGAGGCTATGGTCGCGATGGTACTCGCCGATGCGTTTCTCGATAAGTTCGGGGGCGATAATCTGGCGGAAATTGAGACCAATTACGAGAGCTATTTAAACACCGATTTTTAAAGATTACTATATCCAAACGCTAAATAGATTATAATCATTTCATAGTATGTATTGTTGATGAAATTTGTTGGTCGAGCCTTATTAATTTTGTACATTTTGAGTAATTCGAAATTTAAAAAATAAGCTCTGAGGTAAATTATGAAACTTTCCAGTCATGTATCTGACGTATTTGACATTGCCGATAAGGCGGTTGCGATATTCTGCTATAAAAATGATATCCCCAAAGGCGATGTAATTGAAAAAATCGATATTCTTACAGGCGGCACGGTCGGTGAGATGTTCGCATCCGGCGAATTTGATGGATCTGAAGCGAAATCTGTAATGATCCATCAGGTCACCGAAACGATGGCGGGGCGGTTTATTTTGGCCGGATTGGGTGAGAAGAAATCGATAACATTTGATTCTTATCGTAAGGCGGCCGGGATTGTCGGAAAGATGGCGCGATCACATAAGATAGAGGGCGTTTCGTTTTATTATGATGGTCCCGATACCAACCCCATTACATCGGCAATTGTCGAGGGATTTGTGCTCGGGAGTTATCATTACGAGAATTATAAGACGGATAAAAAAGAGATAATCAAATCGATGTCGGTTGTTATTCCTCAGCGGGGTAAACTTCGTCAAGCTGAAGTCGGTTTGGCGCGAGGGGAGATAATCTCTGAAGCGGTGACACATTGCCGTGATTTGGTTAATATACCGGGCAATAATCTATATCCCGAGGCCTACGCCAAAGAGGCGGCTCGGCTGGCGAAGAAATATAAGTTCAAATGCAAAATCTTAAGTCCATCGGAAATCAAGAAAGAAAAAATGGGGGCGCTATTATCGGTTAGCAAGGGTTCGGACAATCCGCCCCGTTTTGTAATTCTCGAGTATAATGGCAAGCCCAAAGGGAAGCCGGTTGTGATAATCGGCAAAGGCGTGACATTTGATTCGGGCGGATTGTCGTTGAAAACACCGGCGGGTATGGTTGATATGAAAAATGATATGACGGGATCGGCGGTGGTTCTAAATGTGATTACCGCCGCCGCCCGGTTAAACGCCAAAATTAATTTGATCGCTCTGATGCCGTTGGTGGAAAATATGCCGTCGGGCAAAGCCAGCCGTCCCGGCGATGTTGTTATTTCGCGGGCGGGTCATTCCATTGAAATAATCAGCACCGACGCAGAGGGTCGGATGATTTTGGCAGACGCATTGGATTATGCGGAGATATTCGATCCGCAGGCGATTATTGATATCGCGACGTTAACCGGCGGAACAAAATATATTCTGGGCTATACCGGGGCGGTATTCGCGGGAAATAACAAAAAGCTAATTGACAATATTCATGCGGCGTCATTCGCGACCGGGGAGAGAGTCTGGGATCTTCCGATCTGGAAAGATTTCGAAGACGCCATGAAATCGGATATCGCGGATTTAAAAAATTCCGGCGGGGCTGACGCCGGCACTTTGAAGGCCGCGGCGTTTCTGAAGAAATTCGTAAAGGACAGGCCATGGGCGCATATTGATATCGCTTACGTCGATCTGGAGCCGAAGGGATTGCCTTATATTCCCAAAGGAGCGACGGGGTTTGGCGTAAGATTGCTTTTGGAATTACTGATGCGTTGGAAAAAAGTTAGTTGAGAAATATCTAAGAAAAACCCCGCTTTGAAGCGGGGTTTTTATTTGATTCTGAATTTGTTGTGACTAAACCGGTTGCGTAAATCAACCGATAAGAACGGGGACAGGATCAAGGCGGGAATTTTTTATAATTAAGGACTTGACAGTAGGATATTTTGGCTTATATTTTCAGGCTCTGTTATTTAGCGGATTTATATTTTGGAGTTGGAAATGAAAACATTTATACCCAAGGCGACCGACATTGATCGAAAATGGTATGTGGCCGACCTCAAGGGAGCTGTGTTGGGTCGGGCCGCTGTAAAAATCGCTGATATTTTACGCGGCAAGAACAAGCCGTATTTTTCACCGCATCTCGATTGTGGAGATAATGTTATCGTCATTAACGCCCGCCATGTGACCGTTACCGGACGCAAAGCCGAATCCAAGAAGTATTATCGTCATTCCGGTTACCCGGGAGGATTACGGACTCGTACTTATGGTCAGATGATCGAAAAGCATCCGGAAAAAGTCATTGAAAACGCGATTAAGGGTATGATTCCGCATAATCGCCTGGGACGAAAAGTATTCAAAAAGCTTCATGTTTATGCCGATGATTTTCATCCTCACCGGGCACAAAAACCTCAAGCCCTGAAATTAGACTGAAAGTGGAATTAGAATATGGAACAGGCTGCTGATAATAAGACCCCGGACGTATTTGCAGGCACAGGCCGCAGAAAGGAATCGGTTTGCCGCGTCGATATCAAGCCCGGTAAAGGCCAGATTTTGATTAATGGCCGCGAGAAGAAAGCCTATCTTTGCCGCGATTCACTCATTAAACATATTATGGAACCTCTTGAAAAAGTGGAAATGAGCGGAAAGTTTGATATTACCGCCAGCGTTAAAGGCGGTGGTTTGACCGGTCAGGCGGGAGCGATAAGGTTAGCGGTTGCCCGGGCTTTAATAATTTATGATCCGTCGCTGCGGAACGAATTGAAAAAGGGTGGTTTTTTAACCGTTGACGCCCGAAAGGTCGAAAGAAAGAAATATGGACAACCGAAGGCGCGGAAGCGCTTCCAGTTCTCCAAGCGTTAATAAATTAAAAATAACCACACTTCCGGACTTTATCGGGGGTCCGTATCTCGCGGCCCGATGCAGGATGAAGGAAGTGGTCGTAAAAACCGGAAAGGCCTATCAATGATTGATTCACGTATCAAGCGTTTACTCGAAGCCGGCGTCCATTTTGGGCATCAGACCCGACGCTGGAATCCCAAGATGAAGCCGTTTATATTTGCCGCCCGAAACGGCATTTATATTATTGACCTGAAAAAAACTCTTACGGCCATTGACGAAGCCAAACGCAAAATTAATGAAGTGGTCTCCAGCGGCCGGCCGATTTTGTTTGTGGGAACCAAAAAGCAGGCTCAAAATGTTATCCGCGAATCCGCCGAAAGAGCGGGTGCGTTTTATATTACCGACCGCTGGCTGGGTGGAATGCTGACTAATTTCAATACTATACGTGGCGGCATTAAACGCCTTAAAGAAATCGAAAAGATGAAAGAAGACGGCACTTTTGAGAAATTTACTAAAAAGGAAACCAGCCGTCTGGAGCGCGAGCAAAATCGTCTGGATCGGGTTTTAGGCGGTATCCGTGAAATGAATGCTCTTCCTGGTTTGGTCTATGTCATCGATTCCAAAAAAGAAAAAATCGCGGTTGCCGAGGCTGCCAAGTTGAATATTCCGATTGTAGCGATAGTCGATACCAACGCTGATCCTGAATTAATTGACTTTCCTATCGCTGCCAATGACGATGCCATCAAATCAATTCGTGTAATTACCAATGAACTTGCTGATTATATTTTGGCGGTCAAGCAGGGAACGACGACCGAGGAAATGACTGCTGGCGATTTTTCTATTGAGCCGGAAGTAAAGGAAGTCCCGCAAGAACCCGAAGTGAAAACAGAAAGTAAGAACGCTGTGCCAACCACCGATGAAGACGCAGCTGAGAATAAATAGGGGAGAAACTACGAAATGGCCGAAATTACAGCGAAAATGGTAAAGGAACTGCGTGATAAAACCGGCGCGGGTATGATGGATTGCAAAAAAGCGCTGACCGATAGCGATGGAGATCAGGAGAAGGCTATCAAGAATCTACGCGAAAGGGGGATTGCTTCAGCCAGCAAAAAATCAGGTCGAGCTACCAGCGAAGGTCTGATTTGTTCTTATATTCATCCCGGTGACAAACTGGGAGTATTAGTCGAGATTAATTGTGAAACCGATTTTGTCGCCCGCACCGATGATTTTAAGGCATTTGCCAAAGATGTCGCCATGCAAGTTGCGGCGGCCGATCCCAAAGTCATCAGCCGTGAAGAGGTTACTTCGGAATTGATCGATACCGAAAAGGAAGTCTATCGCGGTCAAGCTGAGCGGGAGGGCAAACCCGAGAAGATTATCGACAAGATTATCGAAGGAAAAATGGAAAAATTCTATTCGGAAGCTTGTTTGTTGGAGCAGGCTTTCGTAAAAGATAACGATAAAACCGTTTCGGATCTGGTTACGGATGCGATTGCGAAATTAGGCGAGAATATTCAGATTCGTCGTTTCGTAAGATTTCGCCTGGGAGAATAATAGATGGGGGACGATCCCCATTATAAGCGAATTATTTTGAAACTATCGGGGGAAAGCCTGATGGGTAAAGGTCTCTATGGTATTGATCCGGGGACCGTCCGGAAAATTTGTCTGGAATTCAAAGAACTTTCACAGGCCAAAATCCAAATTGGAATCGTCATTGGAGCCGGTAATATCTTCCGCGGCCTTAAAGCATCACAAAATGGAATGGATCGAGTTACCGCCGATTTTATGGGGATGATGGCGACTGTTCTGAATGCCATGGCTCTTAAAGACGGGTTGAATCAGATCGGCATATCGGCGCGGGTCATGTCGGCCCTGAGAATGGATACGGTCGCGGAATTTTATATTCGCAATAAGGCAATCAGTCATCTTGAAAAAGGCCGAATTGTCATTCTCGCAGCCGGAACGGGAAATCCATATTTCACGACCGATACCGCCGCGGCACAGCGAGCCGCAGAACTCAATGCTGAAGTCGTCATGAAAGGTACACGCGTGGACGGCGTTTACAGCGGCGATCCGGAGAAGGATGATTCGGCGGAATTATATACTGGTATATCTTACGATGATGTTTTGACTCGGCATTTGAAAGTCATGGACGCGACGGCTATCGCATTATGCCGTGAAAATAATATTCCAATTCTGGTCTTTAACATGACTGAAGAGGGCAATCTCTATAAAGCCGGGATGGGTGACAAAATCGGAACTTTGGTTCAATAACTGGGAGTCTTAATTATGCTGAACGAAATTCAAACCGATGCGGAAAGCCGCATGAAAAAAACTATCGAGGCGGTCAAAGGCGATCTGTCCGGCATACGTTCCGGGAAAGCGACTCCGGCGCTGCTTGATAGCGTCAAGGTAGAGGCCTACGGACAGATGACGCCTCTAAATCAATTGGGTTCAATATCAGTGCCCGATCCGAAAAGCTTGTTGGTTCAGCCGTGGGATAAAAGTATTATCAAGGATGTAGTTAAGGCGATCCAAACCGCTGAATTGGGATTGAATCCCCAGGCTGAAAGCAATTTGATAAGGATTCCGATTCCTCCGCTGTCAGAGGAGAGGCGGGGCGAATTAGTCAAGCTTTGCAAAAAGATGGCTGAGGATGGTCGGGTCGCGATTAGAAATATTCGCCGCGACGCCAATGATAAACTAAAAAAAGCCGAAAAAAATAAAAAAGTATCCGAAGATCAAATGCATGACGGTATCGATAATATTCAGAAGGCAACCGATAAATTTATCAAGGAAATCGACGAACTGGTCGAGGCCAAGGAAAAGGACATCATGTCCGTTTGATATTTTCGGATAATTGAATTTTTGTATTTTGTTTTGAGGGCTGCTAATAACACCAACATTAATTAATCTTGCAGCGTCTATTAAATAGTACTCTTCACAGTAAGGAGGATATTCGATGAGACGTTTTCTAATATTAACCCTATGCGCCATTCTATTAACAAGCATTTGGGGTTGCGGACTTAAGAAGAAATATCAGGGCGCCTTAATCGGTGCCGGGGCCGGAGCCGCGGCCGGAGCGGTTATCGGCGATAAAGCCGGTAATACCGCCGTGGGTGCCATTCTCGGCGCGGCTATCGGCGGAGCGGCCGGAGCCTACATCGGCAATTATATGGATAAGCAGGCGGAAGAAATTGAGCGCGACCTCGAAGGAGCAACGATTGAACGGATCGGCGAGGGAATTAAGATTACTTTCGATTCCGGAATTCTCTTTGATGTCAACTCTTCCGGGCTTAGGCGCGAAGCCAAAGTAAATTTGGAAAAACTGGCCGGAATTTTAATTAAATATGAAGATACCGAAGTTTTAATCGAGGGGCATACCGATTCGACCGGACCGGCCGAGCACAATCTGGACCTTTCATTGCGCCGGGCGCAATCAGTCGCGAATTTATTGACTACCAAGCAGGTTATCGCCACGCGTTTCCGAATTATGGGATACGGTGAAGATCAGCCGGTTGCGGATAATGCCATTTCTTCCGGCCGTCAGGCGAATCGGCGGGTGGATATCGCCATATTCGCTAATGACAAACTCAAAGGCGTAGCTAAGGATAAAGTTGATGGCTAAATTCTTGACTTTATCGTCAGTTTAATTTTATACTAAAAGCCCACCTTTTCGGGCTTGTTGAATAAGCTCAAAAGTGAACTTCAGCACCAATAATAGAGATTCGTTTCGATTTATAAGTTTTTGGTCTACGGCAGGTTACAATTTTGTTTTTACAAAATCAAGACCCGCCGTAACTCTCGGCGGCGGTTTTTCAACAAGCCCTTTCTGGTGGATTTTATAAGCGGGCACGCGAGTTAATATTCATTGACATTTCTCCAGTAATTAGTATAATAAGTGTAACTACGCTGTGGCATTTAATCAAGGTGGCAAAGGACATAATTGGTTTACTCTAAATTGATAAAGTGATTTTATAATTATTAAACTAATTCGGGCTGGCCAGTTTATTGGCAGTCATATTTGGAGGTTTATATGTTGCGGCGTAAAGTGTTGGCAGTATTGCTATCCTTGTCTCTTATGGTTTTTATTCGTTGTTCAGACGATAGTCCAAAACCCGTTACACCTGAGGTTGCAATCGACACCATAACAATTTCGGGTATAACTGAAGTACAAAGAGATGATAGTTTTCGCTCGATTGATCCCAATGACTGGTGTTATCAGTACCCGTACCCGAATGATTCCGTGCCTCAGACTTTCGCGTTATATCCGGTTTTTCCTAATCCCAGTTACCAGCAGGCAATGATTCATTTTGACATTCCGGAAACGTCCATTACTCACATTTACGTAATTGATTTCACGCAGCAGATCATTGCCGATTTATTAAATGAAGAAAAACCCCCGGGCAGTTACTGGACGGTATGGGATCATACTCAGATAGTAGGTGGCAGGGAAATCGCAGGCATGTATCGAATCATTATGGAGGCGGATTCGTTCTTATGTCATGGCGATATCAAAGTCGATTCATTATTGGGAGCCGACACAAAGGAATTTACTTTAGAAGTACATCACCTCAATAACAATATTGATATTTATTATGATTCCGATTATCCCCTGGCTGGTTTAATGATGATCCTCATCTATGAAGGAACCGTGAGCCCACCAAATTATTATATTGCCGCTCGCGAGATGGTTAAGGATTACAATTTCGTTGACAACACGCTCAGAGTATTTATATTGCCGCCCCTGCCGTCATTTCCGGATTTAGAAATTAAATGTTTACCGGCAGGATATCATCGACTTTGTACAGTTCCATATTATGGCGATGTGGTCGTCGGATATGCCGATGCCGCGGATACGACCGGAATTGAAATAATAAAGTCAAGAATATTGAATTATTATCCTGATTGATCAGCAATCCAGACAATTATTTGACTTAAACCAGTCGCGGGTCTATATTCGCTTCATAAATTTAGATGGAGATAGGCCCGAATGCGTCGATTTGGTTTTTTTATACTGTTAATTATTGTGCTGGCTAATTGCGGTGGCGACAAAGATGAGCCGCAGGAGGAATCTGCTGGTAAAAACGAATACCCCCGGGTGTGTATTGAGACGGATAAGGGAAAAATAGTTCTTGAATTATGGCCGGATGTGGCTCCCAATCATGTGGCTAATTTTTTGGATCTGGCGAATAAGGGTTTTTATACCGGATTGCAATGGCATCGCGTGGTTAAAAATTTCATGATTCAATCCGGTTCCCCGACTAACGATATATCCGGTCATGCCGGTTATGTAATCCCCGCTGAATTTTCCAATTTGCCACATAATCCGGGGACGCTGTCGATGGCGCGAGGACTTGATCCCAATTCGGCTTCGTGTCAGTTTTTTATTTGTCTTTCACGCCGCCCGGATTTAGACGGACAATATACAATTTTCGGCCGTACCGTTGAAGGCATGGATGTCGTGAAAAAAATTGGACGATTGGCCACCGATGAAAACGATAAACCGATTGAAGCCGTGCATTTATTGAAAATTTGGGAAGAAGGGAACCGGTTCCCATAAAGATCGAAGGGGATATAACAATCGAATAATCGATACGCAACTGACCGGCGTATTATTCGTAGTTTAGACTGAGAAATGAAAATGAAAAATATTAGCATACTCGGTTCAACAGGGTCGATCGGCCGTTCGACTCTGGATGTCATTACCGACAATCCCGGTAGTTTTAATATCGTAGCCTTGGCAGCCGGGAGAAATTTAGACCTATTAAAAAAACAAATAAGAAAATTTAATCCAAAATTCGTTTCAGTTTATTCCGAAAAAGAAGCGGATATACTCAAAAATGAATTGCCGGGAAAGGATATAGAGATAATATACGGGCCGGATGGATTGCAAAAACTGGCATCGCTCGCGGAAAATGATATTGTCCTGAATGCCTTAGTCGGCGCCGCCGGATTGCTGGCTTCTCTGGAGACGATTAAGGCGGGCAAAAATCTGGCTCTGGCCAATAAGGAATCGTTAGTCGTCGGGGGACCTCTTTTTGAAGATGAAGTGATTAAATCCGGGGGCAAAATCATGCCGGTCGATTCGGAGCATTCGGCCATCTGGCAATGTATGAATGCCGGAAAATTATCCGAAATAAGAAAGATAATCCTGACCGCATCGGGGGGGCCGTTCAGGACTCGGGACAAAGAATCGTTCAAAGCTATTACTATAGATGAGGCTCTGGCACACCCAACCTGGAAGATGGGTCCCAAGATTACTATTGATTCGGCCACGATGATGAATAAAGGGCTGGAGCTTATCGAAGCGGTCTGGCTGTTCACTATGCCAACCGATCAAATTGAGATTGTCATTCACCCTCAATCGATAGTCCATTCTCTGGTGGAATATGACGATAGTTCGATTATTGCCCAGCTCTCAAATCCGGATATGAAGCTCCCCATCGCCTACGCCTTATTCTGGCCCGACCGGGTCGAGTCCGATAACGGGCGATTGAGTTTAACCGAAGCAGGGCGGCTCGAATTTTATGAGCCCGATGAAGAAAAATTTCCGGCTCTTCGATTGGCACGAAACGTGGCTGAGGCGGGGGGGACGGCTCCGGCCGTTCTTAATGCCGCCAACGAAAAGGCGGTTGCTTATTTTCTTGACGGAAGGATTGGATTTGTTCAAATTACGGAACTTATTGAGAGAATTTTAGTTGAACATAACGTGGTTAATAAGCCAAACCTTGACGATATATTGAATATTGACAGGGAAACCAGAAATAGAGCAGAAGAAATAGTCAGGAAAATGACATGCTAATAACCATTCTTGCAACGGTATTTGTACTCGGTGTTTTAATCTTCTTCCATGAATTAGGTCATTTTATCGCGGCCAAACGGGCTGGAATCAAAGTTGAGAAATTTTCGCTCGGATTTCCGCCAGCCATAATTAAGAAAAAAGTCGGTGAGACAGAATATTCAATCGGTCTTGTGCCTCTGGGTGGCTTTGTAAAAATGGCCGGTGAATTACCGGGCGAGGAGTCGACCGGAGCGGCTTATGAATTTATGTCAAAATCGGTAGGGGCACGGGCTATCGTCGTCGCGGCCGGGCCGATTATGAATTTTGTCATCGCCTTTCTGATACTCTGGGGAATATTTTTTGTTAACGGCGAAGAAGTCGCAAGCACCGATCAAGCCGTAATAGGAGTGGTCGCAGAAGGCAGTCCTGCCGAAGGGGCGGGAATCGTACCGGGAGATATGATAGTCCGAATCAATGATTCGCCCATCACAACTTTTGAGAGCATGGCCCGAATTATCTCCACTCATGTCGAAGAACCTATTACCGTCATCTGGATTCGTGATGACATCGAAATGTCGGTCGGACTAACTACTTATTCTGAAGAAGTCTATAATGAAAAGGGTGAAAAAGTTCCTATCGGGATGATGGGAGTGGGCCAGCAGACAACCATCGTTGATCTTGGATTTTTTGAATCTGGGCATCGTGGTTTAGCAATGACGTGGTACTTTACAAAGAACGTTTATAAATTTGTCTATGACTTGGTGACGGCTCAGATTTCTCCAAAAATGATTGGCGGGCCGGTTTTCATTGCGCAGGCGGCGGGGGCTATGGCAAAAAGGGGCCTTATTGATCTTTTGGCGTTTATGGCCTTATTATCGGTAAATTTGGCCATCCTAAATATCCTGCCGATTCCGGTTTTAGATGGCGGGCATCTGATATTTCTCCTTATCGAGAAACTTAAAGGGAAGCCGCTGTCTTTAAACCAACGGGCTATTGCTCAGCAGATTGGACTGGTATTTTTACTGGTTGTGATAATTATGGTGACCTACAATGATATCGTTCGCGTAATTACCGGGTAAGACGAGATTAAATATTGATGCCAAAGAAAAAAAAGAAGAAGAAAGAAAATAAAAGAAAAAAGACTGCCGTTACTCAATCGTTTGATTATGCCAAGGCAATATTATTCGCGGTTATAGCCGCGTTTATAATTAAGACCTCGATAGCTGAAGCTTATAAAGTGCCTTCATCATCGATGGAAGATACTCTCCTTATCGGTGATTTGATAATTTCCAATAAATTTTTATACGGTGCGAAAGTGCCCTTTACCGACTGGCGATTTCCGGCGGTCAGGCCGCCCCAGCCCGGAGATATTATTACTTTCAAGTATCCCGGCGACCGCAAAACCGATTATGTCAAGCGATGCATTGCTGTTGAGGGTCAAATCGTTGCGGTGAAGGATAAAGTTCTTTATGTTGACGGTGAAATATTCCCGGATCCTGAATTCTCGAAATATTTGGATGGAAAATATCCCGCTCAATTTGTACCGCGTCGTGATAACTTCGGGCCTTATCGGGTACCTAAAGGAACCATCTTCGCGATGGGCGATAACCGTGATAAAAGCAATGATTCCCGATTCTGGGGGCCGGTGTCTCTTGATTTAATCGAGGGATATGTCTTTATAATTCAATGGTCGATTGCTGAGGATAAAGACGCTACTCAGATTGACATGACGGATTTGACAACTATCCCGAGATCGATCTGGGATAATACTTCTCGATTTTTGGGGAGGATTCGCTGGGATCGATTTGTCCAGACGGTAGACTAAATCAGGAAAAATTCACTTTGTCTTTTAAATGGTGTTATATATATTTGCGTTCTGAACATTTCAAAAACTGTATGGAGGCGATTTGTCGAAGAAAGTATCTTCCGGAACTTATGAATACGCCAAGTCATTGATTATTGCCCTGATATTGGCTTTCATTATTAAAACTTCAGTCGTGGAAGCCTACAAAATTCCTTCATCATCGATGGAAGATACGATGCTCATCGGCGATTTTTTCCTGGCTAACAAATTTATATACGGCGCCCAGATTCCGTTAACGAATTGGCGATTACCCTCCTTCAGAAATCCCGAACCGGGCGACGTGGTTGTTTTTCGATATCCGGTCGATCGGAAAACGAATTATATCAAACGATGCGTAGCTACCGAAGGGCAAGTCGTAGAAGTAATTGACAAAGTGTTGTATATTGACGGGGTCCGATTTCCCGATCCCGAATTCTCGAAATTTACCGGCTCCAGAATAATACCTCCCGGGGCAAATCCGCGTGATAATTTCCCCAAAGTAGTAGTCAGGAAAAATCATATTTTCTGTATGGGTGACAATCGCGATAATAGCTCTGATTCAAGATTCTGGGGGCCGGTGAACCTTGAATTAATTCAGGGGCAGGCCATGCTGATTCACTGGTCATGGACGCCGGATGAAGACGCTCCCGAGGTGACCTTGGCCGATTTAACCTCGATTCCAAAATCTGTTTTTTATAATATGTTGCATTTTTTCCAGAGAGTGCGGTGGTCGCGCTTGGGCGATATAGTTGAATAGAAGACCCACTTAGTCCTCTGTTAAAAAACCAAGTGTTCACGAATTTTATTGTTGCCTGTTCTCTAAAAACTTTCGTTTAATAATTGGAGAGTGTATCATCCAGGGAATGGGAGTGTCAATGTTTTCGTTCAGGAGAATGCCGGCGGCAAAGGAAATTGCGGCGATGCTGGCAGAGGTGCGCAAAGTCCCAAATTGTGAGGACTGTGATGTACTTCGGGGGGCTAATCTTTTGGCTAAGAAACAGTACTCTGGAAAGCATGCCTCGCTTTTTGATGATAATCTATCGTCTATAATTACAACTCATGTCAATCTCAACTGTGAAGAATGTCCGGTTGACGATATTTTGAAACGGTTTCGGCGTGACCGTACCGCCGCTGTAGCCGCTTTGATTTGATTATTAATTGCCGGCCTGTTCTTGGATTATTTCATTGTTCTTTGAAATATACCGGATTTGAATAAATAATTTAATACTATAAATCACATAGAGATAAGTTAATTGTAGAGCGAAAAATATTATATTTTTCGGTAAAAAGGTGAATTTTATCTTGACAAAATGACGACAAAAATGGTATGTTATTCAAGATTTGAGGACAATTTTTATTATTTGTAAAAATAGCCAATGGGTGGAAAAAATATGAAATCACGGCTAATCTTAATATTTCTATTATTGGGATATCAAGCGGGACTGGGTCAAGTCACGAGTGAAACCTGTTTGGATTGTCATGATGGGTACGACAAAACACTGGTCGAAAGTCCCCATGCATTAAAATTAAAGGTTCGAGCCGGTTCGACTACAATCGGCTGTACAAGTTGTCATGGTGACGGCGATGCGCATGTTGACGATCCAACGATAGACAATATATTGTGTCTCGCTTCCTCAGGAGTACATAAGATGGGGGTAATTTGCACGGAGTGCCATAATCCACATCTCAATGAAAACGCTTCGGGAATGATATCTTTTGCAGAACTTGACTTATCCTGTGTTTCTTGTCATGCGATTCATTCAAGTGATAATGACGCAATTAATCAAAGTGATGTCTTGATTTGTGAAAAATGTCACAAACAAACTGCTAATGAGTTTATCCAAAGATCAAACCATCCTCTCGGATTCGGAGGAGCTACCTGCACCGGATGTCATGATTTTATCGGCAAGGCATCACCGGATTTTGGCCATGGAACAGGAGTAAATTGTGTTTCCTGTCATCCCGAACAAAGTGGACCCTTCATAGCCGAGCATGAAGCCACGAGTACTTTTTCGACCGAAGGATCAGGATGTATTTCGTGCCATTCACCGCACGGCAGTCCCAATGATAGGTTGCTGACGCAACCGGGTAATGGTTTGTGTCGGCAATGCCATAGCGAAGGAGTCGGGCATTCCGCTACGGCGCACGATGGAGCTTATGCCTCGCTTGAATGTATTGATTGCCATAGCCAGGTTCATGGTTCTTTCGATTTCAGAAACCGTTTTCTACTCGACCAGGACTTGGGGCTTAAACTAACAGGAAACCCTGAAGCATGTTATTGCCACCGGCGAAATTAGGAGGGAGGAGAGTCTTGTTTAATAAAAATTATAGAATAATCGGGATAGTCGCGGCTGTTCTCCTGATATCGGCCGGAGTTGCGATGGCCGATCGGCAGACCGGAATGGTTAAAATCGGATTTTTGGATTTGTCTGAAGAAGGAAGTCCGAGCGTCTATCAACCCAATTTTAATATGTATCAGGGATTCCAGATATCTCTTGAGAAGTATAATTATCGTTTCGATAATGGCACTTGTGTGAATGCTAATTTCAAAAATATCACTCTAAAAAATCGGAATCTCTCATTGGGAGTCACGAGGGCAAGATACTATGGAATTAATCTGAATTATAATCAATATCGAAGGATTTATAATTCTTCCAGCTCAGCTAATACCGAAAGAGAAACATTCGGCGGTAATGCATGGCTGCAGCCTCATCGCATGATTCGATTATATGGAGGGATTGGTTCGGTCGGGAAAAAAGGCTCTGCGACGAATCTGTATAACGACGGTCCAACTATTCTAACGAATAAGGTCGATTATAGCCAAAAATATTTTAACTCCGGACTTCGTTTTACGCATTCGTTCTATAATGTTCAGGCGGATTATCGGTCAACTTCATTCGACGACGGCATTGATATGGCCAATGATCGTAATTCAACTCGAACCAGAATCAACGCAGTAATCCGATTGCCGTTTTATCAAAAAGTTATACTCAACGGCGGCTTTCAGCATTACACGAGTAAAGTGAAGAGGCGATTTGATACTCTTTCCGCTAATACAGCCTGGGGCGGGATGAAGTATAATTATGGTTCCGGATATAGTCTGAAGTACAATTTTATCTGGGATCGAGCTCGGCGCACCGGCGATCTGGCCGCGACGGATAATATAACTCAAGGATTATTTATCAGCAAAGTATGGCCACGAAGGGCGGGAATTACTCTCGGATATCGCCATAAAGGAAATGATATGGTCCCGGACGAGTTATCTTCTAACGGTTATTATTTGTCAACATGGGCTAAAATAACGGCACAATTAACCACACGAGCTAATTATGGCTCTGAAAATAAAGCTGTCAATGAGGGTCAAACATTAACCGGCGACCGGGATTATTCCCGATACCGCGTATCGCTCAAATATGACTTACCGCGGGAATATGGCAATGTCCGCTTAATAAGGGAAAATAGAAAAATAGAGAATAACGAAATTGGGAGCGAATCGAGTTATGGGAAATGGAGTCTGACGGGTTATTTGAATAATTCCAGATTTGGTGAACTGGATTATCAATATTCTTATTTAAAAGGCGAATATGATAATTCGGGCGGTTTATTCGAATTCAGCGATAATATTTTAACTGGAAATTACTTGAGCCCGCGATGCCATGAATTTCAATTAGGCGCTGGCGGCCGGTATGTCCGTAGTCGACAGGATGTAGATATTGAAAGCTCGCGAATTTATTTTAAGACTCTTTATTCCGTGACCCACGCCCACAAATTAGAGATTACTTATACCATCGATAATTTTGATAATCTGGCCGATATGTCCAGGCCATATGCCGAATATTACACGGCAAACATTATCGAAGTGTCATATTCATACAAGTTTTGAAGGTAGTTGAAGAAAATGAAATTAAAAAAATAAAACTCCACAAGGAGGGAAAAATGAAGGACAATGTTATTCTGACAGCGATCATTATTTTTGTGTTGATGGTCTTTGTCTCTTGTGAACGGGAGATAGTTGGCACCGTTGAAGTGGCTGACAACGGCCCGAACAATTGCTTCGATTGTCATGACGGCGCCGACGATCTCGGTACGGAGGTTATTCTGGCCACTAGGCAGTGGGAGAACTCAGCGCATGCGTCTGGCAATGCTATGAGAAGCAGCGGATCCTGCCGACCCTGTCACACCAATGAAGGGTTTATAGCCAGCGTAACCGGCGCCGATGTAACCGCCGATCATTTCACGTCCGTAGGCTGTTTCACCTGCCACGATCCTCACAACGACGGTGATTTCGCGCTCAGAACAACCGCGGCGGTCACACTGGGCAACGGCGCCACCTACAACCGGGGGCGATCGAATCTTTGCGTTGCATGCCACCATGGGCGCCGCGACATTGAAACGTACGTCGTCGACAGCGTGGAGTTGAGCGGCCACTTCGGGCCGCATCACAGCAACCAGTCCGACATGCTGATTGGCGAGAACGCCTATGAATACGATGGTTACGATTACGACGACGACTCCTGGCATTCCACCGGCGTGGCCGAAGGCTGCGTCACATGCCATTTCGATAACAGCGTCGATTATGTAATGGGTGGCCACACTTTCTGGATGGAAACTGAAGAGGATGAGAACACTGACGCTTGTAACGTCGATGGCTGTCATGCCACCTATACGGAAATCGATGATTTCGATCGGGTGACGGATTTTGACTTCGATGGCGACGGCGACGACACCGAGGGTGTCCAGACAGAAATCGACGACTTGATGGAGGAACTGGAGACTCTCTTAATCGCAGCCGGACTTCTTGAGTACATTGCCGAAGATGATGCCTGGGAGCCTACTGATGATTTGGTCGTTCCCGATGCAGATTCAGTCGGCGCTATTTTCAACTGGGCTTTCGTCCATGAAGATAAGTCGCACGGTATTCACAACACTCGCTATGCGGCAGCCCTGTTGCAGTCATCGATCAATTACATGACTACCGGCGATCCCGAAGGAGTTCCATCGATTGAACATCCGCCTCTGGCAAAATCGCATGATTAATGAATTGAGTTAAATGATATGAAAAAGGCCCTTTCTCTGACGAGAAGGGGCTTTTTTTTATTTCAATAGTATCAATTTCTTGATTTCTGTTTGGTTATTTAACTTAAGGCGGTAAATGTATATCCCCGACGGGGAATCATTGCCGGAATCGTTTTTGCCGCTCCAGATTACCTGATGTGAACCGGCGGGTAGGTGTTTATATATAATATTCGCGACGCGGCGGCCGAGAATATCAAATATAAATAACTCGACATGTCCGGCCCGATGAATCGTAAACTCTATTTTAGTGGAAGCGTTGAACGGATTGGGATAGTTTTGTGAGAGGACTATTTTATGTGGTAAATTATTATTTACTAAATCTTCGGCCGAAGTCGGGCTTTGAGTCAGGAATGGTTCGACAAAAATCGTACCGGTATAAAACAGACTATCATATTGCAAAAGGCTATCAATGCAAATTATGTCAGGACATTCCCAGAAATTATTAGACGCGATAACATCACCGTTACCGATAGCGGATATGCCGTTGGTTATTTCGCAATTTCTTATTAGCGGAGACGCTTCAAATATGGCCAGTGCGGCATCAGATTCAAACGCGGTTAGATATGATGAATCTATTATAGTCGGAGAGTTTGAGAAGTTAATTGCGTTATAGCCGAGCAATAATCCGTCACCGTGATACCCGTCAATCCATACATTTCGCAATATCGCGAAATCGCTGATTGTAACGGTCGGGCGGTTCTGGAGCGAAAAATCTTTGGATAAAACAAACGAGCTGTCTCGGTACTTACCGCCGCCGAAAACATATATAGGGAAATCAATTGATAAATTTTCGATTAATACGGTCGAATTATCTGACGCAATGTGAAGCGAATCCCAGGGGCGGAGTTGATTTAGCGTATTATCCAAAATAGCCTGATTTCCGGCGGGAGTATCCTCATTTAACTTAACCGATATTCTTTGCGGACCCGCAGCATACAAATCGCAAAGAACCTGACCGGCCCCAATCGCTTCGCCCAACTCTCCACCGTCGGCGCAAGGGGAATAGGCGTCAATATCAAGCCCGCTATCGGATACTGAGCAAAACATTGGATCGTAAGAGATGTTTCCATCAATGCCGGTTAAATCGGTAAAGACTCCTCCGTAGTCGGGCCCCGAGACAGTATGCCAGATATTATTAAATGAAATATCAAGAGTGTATGCGGCATCGTCGTTATAAACAGGAGTAGATGAATTGAAGGCGAATAGATTATTCTTTACGATTCCACCTGCGGAATAATTTCCCAATTCGAAATTTTTTTCAGTTGTTTTCTCAGCCTTTACAAATGAGGGCGAGCTTAGTATCGCTATGCCGTCGCAAAGATCACGGGCGGAATAATTGCAGGCAAATGTGGAATTTCGTACATCAAGCGGATTTTGGAAACCGCTTATAAATGCTATCCCGGCATAAACCGAAGATGTGTTGTTAAATATTTTGGTAAATGAGATTGTAGCGTCAGCCAGGCCGCATACTAACCCTGCTCCTGTGCCCGCCGAATTGCGGGCTATAATACAACTGTCAATTTCGACACGACCCAATAAACTATATATTCCGCCCCCCTGAGCCAGCGCGAAATCATCCATAGAAGGGAGGCCGGAATCATGTGTGACTCTGTTGCCCGATATATTGCAGTTTTTCAGGAACAAATTCCCAAGGTTTTTTATACCTCCTCCTGATGCCAGCCGCCCCTGTTCAGTCGTTTTGACACGGTTTTTAGTAATAGTGGAATTGACTATCGTCAACCGCTCGCACAAAGCCATTATGGCTCCCCCGCGATGAGACGCCTTATTATTTTCTATAAGACAGTTCTCGATGCGGGGCGCGCCGCCCGATAAAAACAGCCCTCCGCCTTCTTCAGCATAACAATCTCGGATGATGCAGTTTCGAATTAGGGGAGAGGTATCGATACATAGTATCCCACCTCGAAACGGCTGAGACCAATCGAAGTTGATTTCATATCCGCCAGATACTGTAAATCCGTCTAATATGGACAGGGAATCTTCCCCGCTATCAAATGTGACTGAGCGAGATTCTCCGGTCGTCAAGATAGTTGTTAGCTCTGAACCGCCTTCAGAAGTTACCAGGATTCGTTTTCCAAGGAAATCTAATCTGGAATTTCCCGGGCCGGAGTATATCCCGGGCGCGACCAAAACAGTGTCACCTTCGGAAGCGGCGTTGATTCCTATTTGAATTGTCGTTCGTTGGGCCGGAACCAGAATGATATCTGATTGAGCGACGCCGCTCAAAATTAGTACCCAAAATGCAAAAGTATAAAGTATTCCAAGGCTTAATCGCGTTTTCAAATCGATACTCCGGGTTTTTTTATACATACGTAATTTTGATGAAAAATCCGATTTGTCAAGTCGAAATAATTGATAACTGCAGGTATGACCTGGGGTAGGAATAATTATTTTCCTTGATTAAGAGTGCGAAATTTGATTATCCTTGAATGATTTTATTTGGATGAGCAAAAATGTACAGGTTGGAAGTTAAAAAGTTATTCAAGAATTTTGGGTTTCGGAAGGTTCTCAGAGACGTATCATTCGAGCTTCAAAGCGGCCAGTCACTGGCTATAACCGGCCGCAACGGTTCAGGGAAAACGACCCTGTTGCGCCTTCTGGCCGGGCTGGCGTCTCCAACCCGAGGAGAAGTTATATATTACGATTCAAGCGGAAGGTTAAATCGTTCCACCACCCGTCAAATCCTGTCATATGTCGGCCCGGAAATGACGCTCTATGATCCATTGACGGCCGAAGAGAATCTCAGGTTTTTCGCTACCATGAGAGGCGTATCAATCACTTCGGAGGAAATAAAAACAACTCTTAAAGAGATTGGATTAAAAGGGAGAGGCAAAGATAAATACGGCGCCTATTCATCGGGAATGAAGCAGAGGCTTAAATACGCCGTGGCGTTGTTAAATAAGCCTGCTTTTTTGCTGCTTGATGAGCCAACTTCTAATCTTGATGACGATGGCAAAAATCTGGTTTCAAAAGTTATTGAAAGGCAGAAGGAAAACGGGATATTGATAATCGCGACTAATGAAAAAGAGGAGTATGGGATTGCCGAAAAACTCTACCAGCTTAATAGCTAAGTCGGTCGCGATCCTTCGTAAGGATATCCGGTGCGAGTTTAGAACCCGTTACGCATTAAACGCAATTTTGCTTTTCGGCATTACGACATTGACAGTTGTCTCATTTTCCGTGGGACAAATGAATCTGGAACCTGCCGTATATGCCTCGCTTTTTTGGATTATTATTTTCTTTGCGGCGATGTCAGGGCTGGCTCAGGTATTTATCAGAGAAGAAGAAGCCAAAACTTCAACCATATTAAAACTAACGGCCGATTCCACCGCGGTCTATCTGGGAAAACTGGTTTTCAATTTCTTTCTGTTAATAATTCTGGAAGTAATTATTACTCCGATGTTTATCATCATGACGGACGTCAATGTCCAAAATTTCCAGCTCTTTTTGGTAATTTTGTTTCTGGGCGGAATTGCCTTGGTAGGGACGACTACATTGATCGCCGCCCTTATCGCCAAAGCTGGTGTCAAGGGGGCTTTATTTGCCGTATTATCATTTCCGATTCTCTTGCCATTATTGATCGGCGCTATTGAAGGTACCAAAAAGGCGTTGTCGCCCGGCGCGGGTTTCGCAGCTGCTTCGCCGGAAATTCAATTGCTTTTCGCCTATTCGGTGGTAATGATTACGGCCAGTTTAATGCTTTTTGAATTTGTATGGAACGATTAAGACAAATTGGAACTTATCGCGTATTCGTTTGTTTTAATTCAAAATTTATTTATATTGGCCAGTTATGGATTGAGGATAAATAATGTCCGGTTGGTTGAAAATTATATTGTTTGCCTTAATGACATGGGTCATAATCGCGGCCTTTGTATTTCCTGCGCCTCAGCAATCGATCGGAGCCGCGAGCCGCATATTTTACTTTCATGTGCCCCAGGCCTGGGTGGCCGTATTGGCCTTTTTGATTTCAATGATTATGTCAATCAGGTATCTCAAGAACGGGAATATAATTGACGACGATCGTTCGCGCGCGGCGGCCGGTCTGGGTTTATTATTCTGTTTGCTGGCGACAATAACGGGTTCAATATTCGCAAAAGTAACCTGGCAGTCGTTTTGGAATTGGGATCCCCGGGAGACATCTATTTTTATACTGCTTCTGATTTATGGAGCATATTTCGCCCTGCGTTCGGCGGTTGATGATCCCGAAAAACGGGGGCGTCTGGCGGCCGTTTATGCCATTTTCGCGTTTTTGGCGGTTCCTTTTCTGGTATTTGTCATCCCTCGCGTAATGCCGTCTTTGCATCCCTCTGATTCGATAGTTGACGAATCGGGAAAAATTACAATGTCGGGAACGACCACATCGGTGTTTTTCCCGGCTCTTATCGCGTTCACGATGGTCTTTGCCTGGATGTATAAATTAACGATTAAGATTTTTGTTAAAGAACGCAAAGTTTATGAGGAGTTAATGAAATGACTTCCAATTACATGGTCATGGCCGTTACCCTTCTCATTTGGGTAGCCTTGTTCGTATATCTACTGATGTTAGATAGAAAAGTTAAGAAGCTTGAGGATTAGAAGTGAAAACTAAATATATTGCCGGTTTGCTGATAATTGCCGTCTTTGTCACCTGGGGATTATATTCCTTCGTTTCAACCACTGTCACATATGTACCCCTGACCAAAGTATCAACAACGCAGGGGACGGTTCAGGTTATGGGTAAAATCGATTTTGACGCAGTCAATTACAATGCCGAAGAGTCTCGCCTGGAATTTGTAATAACCGACCTTGAAAATCCTGAATCCGATTTTAGGCTCAAAGTAATTTATGGCGGCGTGGTTCCGGGGAATTTTGAACAGGCTACATCGGTGGTCGCCAAAGGACGCTACGATAACGGGGTTTTTGTGGCCGATCAATTGCTCGTTAAATGTCCCTCGAAATATCAGGGGTTGGATCAAGAGGCTTAAGACGTGAATTTAGGCAACTTTCTAATAGTACTCACCACGGCCGCGTGCCTGACCTGCACCTTCAGTTATTTTATGGTATTGCGAGGCAAGGCGAAATTCGCCGAGTTGGGCCGTCTAAGTTATAAATATTTTACCGCGCTGGTATTAATGGCGTGCGCCCTTTTGTTTTATTATTTCATTTCCGGTGATTATTCATACAAATATGTTTATGATTATTCATCGTCAGACCTGCCGCTATTTTATTTAATTTCCGCATTCTGGGCCGGTCAGCAGGGCACTTATTTATTATGGCTGGCGCTTCTGGCCTTTTTCGGGTTTTATCTAATCTATCGGGGCCGCGAATATACCAATCATGCGATGTTTGTTTACGGTCTGATAAATTTCTTTTTCTGCGTTATGCTGTTGATATTATCGCCCTTTGAAAAGTTACCCGTGGCGCAGCCCGAAGGAGCCGGATTAAATCCTTTGCTGATTGACCCCTGGATGGTTATTCATCCGCCGGTAATATTTATCGGATATGCGGCCGCGGCAGTTCCGTATGCAATCGCGCTGGCGGCTCTGATTAAAAATGATTATAAGAATTGGCTCACGATTGTTTTCGTCCCGGTTACGGTCGTTGCCGTGACCCTGGCTGCCGGAAATATTATGGGCGGCTTTTGGGCTTATAAGACTCTGGGTTGGGGCGGTTACTGGGCTTGGGACCCGGTAGAAAATTCCTCTTTTATCCCCTGGATGATTTCGCTGGCATTGGTTCATGGATTATTAATTGAAAGAAGAAGCGGTTCTCTTCCAAAGACAAATCTGTTCATGGCCATATTAATTTTTCTGTTAGTAGTGTATGGCACGTTTTTGACTCGCTCGGGAGTGCTGGCGGATTTCTCGGTCCATAGTTTCGTAGACTTGGGAGTTAATAATTTACTTATTAGTTTCATGTCGGGTTCGATCCTTCTGGCCTTGTTTTATTTCGTGATAAGATTTAAGCGGGTCAAGGGCCCGGCCGTCAATCTGTCAATGACCTCAAAGCAGTTTGCTCTTTTGTTTTCCGTTTGGGTATTAATTTTAATCGCATTGTTAGTTCTTTCCGGGACATCCTGGCCGCTGATTACGAGCGTTTTTGGTGAAGCCGGCGCGGTGGATACGACGGTCTATACGAAAATCACGTTTCCCCTCGCAATCCTGATGGGGATCTTTCTGGGATTGGCTCCGGCTATGGCTTGGAATGGCGGAAATCTCAAGGATTTGTTGAAAAAGAGTATTATCTCGATTGTAGTCGCGCTGGTTATTAGTTTGGTATGTTATTTCCGGGGAGTTAAAGAATTTACCAATCTATTATATATTTTTACGGTGTCGGTGGCGGTCATCTCCAATCTGATTGCTTTGATTAAATTGTTGCCAGGTAAAATCAAATCCGCGGGAGCTCAGTTGAGTCATTTTGGATTCGCCCTTATGCTTTTGGGCATCCTGGGATCGTCGGCTTATGCTTTGGGAGAAAAAATTGTTATTAATCGTAATGAAACCGGATCGGTATTTAATCTTGAGATTGAATATCAGGGACTGACCTCTCATTTGGAAAATCCTCAAAACGAAATTCTTCTTAAGGTGTCCGACAGCGGGGAAATTTATGAGGCACGGCCAAAATTATATTGGTCTGAGCGATCTCAGGGCTTAATGAAAAAGCCTTATATTTCGCGTCATTTATTATATGATATTTATTTCGCTCCTGAGCAAATCCAGGACTTGTCGGCTCAAAACGGGATAATATTAGAACAGTCTCATGCCATACCTCTTGGTTCATACTCTTTCGCATTTAAAGGCTTTGCAACTGACGCTCACGCCGAAGGCGGGGAGATGAAATTCGGTGCCGAAATTGAGGTGACCGATACTTTGGGGCAAATGGGAATCATAACTCCTGCGATAATTTACAGACCCGCCGGAGGGATGGAGTATATCGACGTTCCCCTCAGGGAAGGTCTTGAAAATCATCGGGTTCGATTGGAGCAAATCTATGCTGATCAGGGTGCCGTTCGCATTTCCGTCGAGGGCTTAACCGATAAAAATCCCGAAGATCGCCTGATTTTGGAGGTCTCCAAAAAACCAACAATGAATATTCTTTGGGCGGGAACTATCCTTCTTGTACTGGGAGGATTGCTGTCATTTGGAAATCGCTGGGAGAAGCAAAAAAATATCGCTTGACCTGCCTCGTGCCAATTGCACAAACCAGCCGCTCAAGACGTCTGAGTAATAAAAAAGGGATAATTTTCCTTGCCCGGCGGGGCCGAAAGTATTATTATTATGGCCTTGCGTTTCGAAACTTTCGGGAGGAACAAATGAGAATATTGATTTCGTTCCTGACGGCAATATTATTATTGCTGATAACAGGATGCAGTTGGTTCGAAAATGATGACAATACCGTAAATCCAATTCCGAAACATCATAATACCTATCCGGTGTTTCACTTGAAGATCGACAATGATTATCAAATGTTCGGCGTCGATTCCGTACTTTTGACCGTCGAGCCGGATATCGGCTGGCTTGAATCGGTTTATACCGACACCAATGGATTTATCGGTACCCTGGGTTCAGGAACCTATATCACCTCAATTGATACCGCTGTGATTTCGGTTGATTCAATCATTATTGACACTACTGTCACCCCGATTGATACCACTGTGATTTCGGTTGATTCAATCATTATTGACACAACATCTGTTGTCTTTGGTTTCAATCCGCAACAAGCTTATACTTTCAGCTTTACAAGACCGGATACATTCACCTGGATTGATTCATTCCGTATTGATTACGCCATGACCATTGATTCAGCCTGGGACGTAGTTTCGGCCGATACAGCATTTACTTCCAAAACTTTTGATCCCTCAAGGACTCCAATATTCAAGTATGATTCGATAGGTATCTTTCACCCGGATTCCCTATTAGTACCTCCCGATTCGATTTATGAGCAGGAAGTTTATTATGCGGAATGGTTTTTTTATATAGTAATTCTGGATACCATTTCTCCTGATCCTTTAGTTATCGATACAACCATCGATACAACCATATCCACGCACATAATGGATCCCCTGGCCCAGCTTCCTCTGGCTCCAGACACCACTTATTATGATACTTTGCTTTGGGGTTTCTGGGGAATTGTCGATTCATTCTATCTGCCCGTAGATTCAGCCGGGTTATGCGAACTGGCGATGGATACTATTCTGGATACGATTTCTACTGATCCTTTAGATATTGATACTACCATAAACGATTTCTTTGTTGAAATTACGGTTGTCAGCATCAATCCCGATTTCCTCCCGTATATAACAATAGATACGTTCCAGGTATATATTAATTGTGATCCTACTGTGGCACAATCGAAAAGGCGGTTTTACCGTACTTATGATTGGACGGAATTCGATACCACCGTGCATTTCACGTTCCCGGATACTACCAAACAGCTTATTTTTGAAAATGGTATGGTGACGGTCAATAATACCGAATCGGAAGTCAGTAAAGCGACGACAATGTACTTTATTGACGCCAATGGAAACATGAGTACGGTTGACGGTCTGGTATTTAATCTGACGATACCGGCGGTTGAAGTCTTCCCGCATTATCAGATTATACTTAAGGATGAGTAAATTCTTTTAGTCGTATGATAAATTTTCAAACCCCGCTTTTTGGCGGGGTTTTTTATTTTTTATTTTTTTATTGACATAATTTAATTCAAGCCATATACTGACAAAGTAAACGATTTCGGTCCGCGTCGCGGATAATAGGGAAGACGGTGAAAATCCGTCGCAGCCCCGCTACTGTAAGCGGCTACGAAAGGTTCATATCCCACTCCCGGATATCAAATTCGGGGGGAAGGGAGCCTGATAGGCTTGATGCCGCAAGCCAGGAGACCTGCCGAACTCAGGACTATTAATTCGACAGCCCTCGAGGGAGGGAGCGTTGGAGCTTTCCCGACTGACAAGAGGCGTTGTCGGGATTTTTTGTTGCTTAAGTCCCGTCACGCCGCGAACCCTTGCCTGCCATAAAATTCTTATACTTCTGGCTATTCTAATTTCGATTGGCGGTCAAGCCCTCGCACAATCGACGGTAACGCTATCGGGGCGGGTTTTTGATAAGGCCGACGGCTCCCCGGTAAGCGGCGCTTCGGTAAATATTTCTAACTCTAATTATGTAGCCCGGACGGATAACACCGGATATTTTCATTTTGAACATCTTCCGGTCGGATTCGTTTCGGTAACTGTCATCGCGGAAGGGTATATTCCTTCTGAGCAATTAAGTATTGAAATTATCCCCGATATGTCCCGTAAATTGAATATTTATCTTGAAAGGAAAATATATAATTTAAAAAACTCGACCATCGTTTCATCAACAAAATCATCGCAAAGCTCAGCAGATGTTGAAATTATCAATCGAAAAAGTATAATTGAATCTAAGGCGGAGGATCTTGGTGATATTCTTGACAACGCTAATGGAGTGGCAGTCCTGGAATCGGGAACCGGCGGTAAGAAAACCGTTAGTATAAGAGGATGCGAATCGCGCCATGTCCTGGTTATGCTGAATGGCCACCCCTTAAATAACGCGGGAGACGGCGTTGCCGATCTGAACTCAATACCCCTTGAAATAATCGAGCGCGTGGAAATATATCGAGGGAGTTCGTCAGCGAGGTTTGGACCCGGAGCGATGGGGGGAGCCGTAAATATAATTACTCTGTCCAGAAGTTTCAAGAATCCGGCGGAGTTGTTTTTCAATCGCGGTTTGGGCAAATGGAAGACGGAAACGACTGACGTTACCGGCACCGATATAATCCCTAATTCAGCGATAATCAATGTATTCAGCTACAACCATTACCGGACAAACGGCGATTTTCATTATAAATATGTGACCTTGCCGGTCGGAGTGGTCGAGTCTGGGATTCGACGGAATGCCTATACTGTTAGAGATAATTATTTTATTTCGGGAAAGTATGATAGCTCTCCGAAATCATTTTTGACATATACCGGTCAGTTTTTTTCATCTAAATACGGCCTGCCCGGTCCCGTGACTCAGCCCGATGATCATGCATATAAAGAAGATAAACGGATATTGGGTAGCGCCGCTTATGATTATCTTCCAACTCCCCTTCACAATATCAAATTAACCTTGAATGCGTCGCGGTTTGAGCAGCACTATAATAATATCAAATCGGCAAACCCATTTAAGCGAACTGAAAATCAATCCTTTACCGATAAAATTTCTTTTGACGCTCTTGATACATACTTATCTCCAAATTTAGGCGATCTCCAATGGGGGATTGCTCTGCGCCAGGATAGAGTTGACCATAAAGATCTATTCCGCCCCACCCAATCAATGGGCAAAACGGTTCGAAGCAATGGCGCTGTTTTTGTCAGCCTTCGGAAAAAATTCGAGATTTCTGATCCCGGCATGTCGGTGACATTCAATGGCGGCCTGCGTCATGATTACAATCGCACATCTAATGAAAATCATGTCAGCCAAACCGGCGAGAATCACTTATCTTCATTAAATATTTTATCAAAGAAAATTGGTCTTGCTATTTCAACCGGCAAAAAGATTCGTATGACTCTGCGCGGCAATTATGGGACGTCGTTTCAATTGCCTGCCTTGGTCGCGCTTTTCTGGAAGAGTGACGCATGGGCTGTCGGAAATCCATTATTAAGGCCGGAGAGATCCGAACAGAGTGAAGCTGGATTTGAAATTGAATATGAGGGTAAAATTGATCTATCAGCCGGAATTACATATTTCCATAATCACATTAAGGATATAATCGTCTGGCGTCTAACTTCTCCGGGGTTTGCCTGGAAGCCGGTGAACCTTGATGCGGCCCGCATTACCGGGCATGAAGATTTTATTCGACTGGGACTTTTTTCCAAACGCCTGGAAATTTCTTATCAAAATACCGTCCTGGTTCCTAAAAACAAAACCGCAAGCAGCAGCAATCATAATATGGATTTAACTTATCGACCTCGATATACAACGACGATTCAAACAAAATTAACGGTTTGGAAAGCGGTGGGACAATATTCGATTCGCCTGGTCGATAAAAGATATTCACTTGATGCCAATACCAAATGGTATGACGCCTATCGAATTGACGATTGTTATATTGCGCTTAAATTAAATTACTCAAATATCCGGATAGAAACCGTTTACCGGATCAAAAATCTCAGGGATGAAAATTATACTCTCATCGGTCAATTCCCGATGCCGGGGAGAGACTGGAGTATTGATTTATCTCTGACCTACCGGTTTCCCGATAAATCACCAACCAAACTTACAAAAGGAGAAAAACCATGATACGCATTGGATGTTTTTTATTTTTGGGGCTATTTTATGCTTCTATTATATTTGCCGCCGATCCAACGGCTTACGTTGTCAATACCTCGGGCGAAACACTTTCAAAAATTGATTTGAATACCGGACAGGTTACAAACAACATAATCGCGATTGGAACCGATATTTATAGTTTTCCCAATCAAATAATTATCCGAGACACTCTGGCTTATGTAGTCTTATCCGGGACGTCTGAGATTCAAATAATAAATCTAAATAATGAAACGACCGTTGGATGGATTGAGCTGCCCGAATACAGCAATCCGTTTTGGATGGCATTTTTTGACGATCAATATCTTTATGTCACCTTAATGGTCAACAACAGCGTCGCCAAAGTCGATGTCACTACCGGTGAAATAGTAATAACCGTCGAAGTGGGTCAATCACCCGAGGGAATAATTATCTATAACGATCGCGCCTATATCGCCGTTACCGGATACGATTTTGATACATACACCTGGGGTCAGGGAAGAGTAGTTGTCTATGACTGCCTCGCCGATACTGTTATGAATGATTATGAAATCCTGACCGGAACCAACCCTCAGTTCCTGGCAGTCGATATGCAGGGAATTATACACTGCATTTGTACCGGAGATTACTGGATGAATCGCGGAGCGGTATATCGTATTGATCCCGCTTCCAATAGCATCATCGATTCTAAAGAGCTGGGCGGGGACCCGAGTCTGCTTGCCGTCGGAGCCGATAATATTGCCTATATTTCAGCCGGAGGATGGACCGACGATGGCGAAGTTTATTCCTATAATTGCGAAACTTTTGAAATTTATCATGACGCGAATAATCCGATTTATGTTGATTCCGGTTCGATGGGAATCGTAGCTTTTCAGGATACGACCTCATTTGCCTGCACTTTTGGGGACCGGATATTCCGAATAAATTCTGAGGGACAAATTATAAATACCTATAATGTCGGCGACGGCCCGGTGCATATCGATTTTAATTATCAGCCGGGAGACGCCAATGGAGATTGGGGAGTGGATGTCGGAGACGCCGTTTATCTGATAAATCATGTGTTTAAGAATGGCCCGGCACCCTCCTGGCCCGGTTGGCGAGCCAATGTAAACATGGATAAATACGTCAACATAGGTGATGCAGTATATTTGGTGAATTTTATCTTTCGAGACGGTCCTGCCCCCAGAATAGGGTCTGGTATAACATATTAATCTGTTGTATAATAGTCATTTATACAAATTAATGAGAATTCTCAAATTGTTTAAAAAATGATATAATTGGCCAATTTGCGAATCTGGAATTTCTGAAATATCTGAGTATTATGAAATAAATTGCTAATTCGGGATAATAATTGTTGCATATTTTTTAATTTGTGTGTTATATGAGTACAGGTTGTTGTGGATTTATTCCACTTATGCGTTATTGGACAACCTTTAATATCCCTCCCAGATAAGGCGCTGTGCCTGGTCCCACAGCTCAGCGCCTTAGCCCTTTTTTTGTGTAATCATTCTTGGATAGCTATTTTTTTGTGTTACAAATAATCCAAAAAATATTTAGACTTTACTCTCGTTTTTATGTCTAATATATTGATGAAAATTAAATCATTGCGGAGGAGAATGTGAAATTTACTTTTGGTTTTGTGATCATTATAGTCTTTTTAATGGCCGGCCTGGTTTTCGCTGACGCGGCCGAGGAGTGGGCCGACCGGCATATCGAAATTCTCGATAAAGAATTAAGACTCAGTTCCAGTCAGAAGGATCAGATTCATCCGATACTGATTGAGGAATTTAATAAGCGCCAGGAAGCCCGGGCCGAAAGATCCGAACATAGACGAGGTGATCGTGATAGCCGCCAGGAATGGTATGATAAAGTCCATAAACGGATCGGTTTTATTCTCGATGATCGTCAGAAAAAGAAGTTGAAAAAAATGGAATTTGTCAGAGACTGGTCGAGTGATGATCAATTGAAAACTCTCATCGAACGATTGAAATTGACCGAAGATCAGCAGGAAAAAATCGCAAAAATTCTTGAAACCGCAAATAACGATCGTCAGATTCTTATGGATGAAATGAGAAGCGGCAATCGGGATCGCCGCGAAATGCTCCAGGCCATGCAAGGTATAAGTGAGGATACCGATAAAAATGTCGAAGCGGTTTTATCTTCAGAACAGATAAAGGAATATCAAAAGATTAAAGACGAACGCCGCCAGCGGATGGAGCAGCAGCGCGACCGCATGGGCGATGGGCACAATCGACGGATGGAGGGAGGACATTAATTTTCAATTGAGTAAATTGAGATTTTGGAATATGTATTAAAGCCAGGAATTACGCTCTTGCCTTTATTTTTATAGATCTCTCAGGAGCATCATCTTTTTAGTTATTATCTGGTCACAGACAGTGGCACGGTAGAAATAGACACCGCCGGGGACATCATTACCGTGATCGTCTTTGCCGTCCCATATAATTTCAATCATACCCGGCGCGGAATGACCGTTAAATTTTCGAATCGTTTCGCCATATATATTGAATATTTCAATAGCCCAATCGGATTCAAAGGCCAGAGCGATTTGTATTGCGGTCGATGAGCTAAACGGATTAGGGTAATTTTGCATTAATTCGAAGACAACCGGTTCATCGTTGATTTCAACCGGAACATTTTCGCCGTGATAATGGGAAATCTCGGCATAGTTCAAATTGACTTCACCTGCTGATTGAAAGCCTAAAATACCGCCATTGCCCTCTTCGATTTTTTCAGTTCCTATATTGAAAACCAGTATTCTAAATTGCCCTGAATCGTTGTGGTAAACGATGTCCATATCTGCGGCGTTATCAATCAGGATCGGTTCGAACAAATCGCTCGTTACGTCGAATTCCAGCAACATTGCCCCGAGATCATAAGGGGATTCGTAATAAATTGAATTGTTTTCTCCATCGATAAAATGTATAATCTCAACCGGTCCCAAATCTGGAATAGTCAAATATGGAAGGGCATCGCCCACAATAACCCTTACAAGATAGACTAAGTCTCCAACTTCAAGAGGTGTACCATTGGCATTAAAGTCAGTATTTTCTGTCCAATAATCTGCTTGACTTCCAAATGCCGCAGGTCCCGATATGAAATAATTAGTCATCATAACCGCAGTGGCGATAGTATACAGATCGTACCAAGGGTGATCATTAATCAATGAATCACAGATAATTCCAAACCCACCATTTATGAAATTGGCGGTCGGTGAAAAGACCACCTGCGAATCTTCGGCGCATAAGGATGGAATAATGCCAATTCCGAATTCATCCACATTGCCAGACCAGACAAGTTGACCGGTATCATAGACGGCTGTGGCGCAAATCGCGCTGTCGGGGAAATCGGTGAATAGTAGATTGTCATAGCAGTCTTCCCAGTAAAATCTAATAGACGAAAACGAACAGTCATTATCATGATTATTTTTTGTAATAAATGTCAAAACGGCAATCGATGTTGAATCATCGGTCTGACCTTGTAAGGGCACAGGATCAAAGCTAATATTGTTGAATGCATAAAGATGCAGCAAAGGCGGGGTTTTTATGTCACCGGAATCTACCGGTGGGATATAGCTATATGTAAAATATTCCCATTTATTGTCAATGAGAAGACCGCCAGCGTATCCTTCGACAAAATCTACATAAGCCGGGTCATAAGTAATTCTTAAATCGAGAGCGGTTATTTGCGAAAAATCGCCGGCGAATTCTATAGAGGCTTGTCTGTAATGACCCAAATATGCATCGCGCATGTATTCAATTTTAATATCAAATTGAGCTTTATCATTTTCCGGCCCTGCCAGTTTACCGCCGCAACCGGACAGAAAAAAATATATAATGCCCCAGCAAATAAAGACTATTACTTTTGATATTTTCCGATTCATTTGTCCCCCGGTTAAGGGAAAAGTGCTCGTTTCTATATCGTCTTTGTCATAATATAAATATAAAGAGAAATTTGTCAATCGCCTTTATGTCCATAGGCGACTATCCTGTTATCGTACATAAGAGTGCGGCAAATCAAGAATTTCTCCAATTATGGATAATAATATGCGTATTTGATTCAATGGTAAATTGAGCAATCAATTTTGGTGTAGGAAAAAGTAGTTGATAGCGGTTATGAAATTGAAGTATTTACGGGTGTCTCATACAAAAATCTATCATCAAATTTTTTGGGGAGGCAGTTGTGCATATAAAAGCTCTCGCGGAAAAACTAAAGAATTATAAAGGCAGGAAAGGTGCGGCCAAAAAAGCGGGACAGGCATTGCCGGCTTACGGCGGCCTGAAAGTCAGCGAACTGCGAAAAATGTTCTACTCAATGCTTCTGGCTCGGCGCATCGAGATGGAAGAAAAGCTGCTTTTGCGAAAGGGCCATTGCAGGTTTGTAATCGGTTGCGGCGGCAAGGAAATGATTGATATTGTCGCGGCGCAAATTCTTCGGCCTAATGATCCTTTTAGCGGGTATTATCGCAATAAAGGTTTTGATATGCATCGCGGCGTATCGGTTCATGAAAAAATGCTGGAGGCGATTGGCGATCGTCGCGGTCAGGCGGTGGGAGGTATGCTTCAGCCATCCCATTCGGCTTATCTCGACAAAGAAATTCTGCCTCAGGCATCGCCAACGGGATCGCATGCTCTCGAGGCAGCCGGACTGGGCGGAGCGATTATTCATCCGGCGCCTATTTCAAAACAGGCAGTGTTTCCCGGCGGGCGTTATCCCAAAGATGCTGTCGTATATTGTTCCATCGGTGAAGGAAGCACCTCCTCGCCGGAATTTGCGCGGGCTGTGTTTTATTCGGTCTTCGATAAATCACCCAATGTTTACGCAATTTACAATTGCGGCTGGGCCATCTCGGTTTCGGTCGAAGAACAATTCCCCGAAGGCGATCCAACTACACCATTCGAGGGATTTCAGCGTTTTGGTCTTAAAATCTTTCGCTTCGACGGAACTAATATAAAGGAATCGATCAAGAATGTATGCCAGGCGATAGATTACGCTCGCAGCGGGGCCGGGCCGGTATTGATGAATGTCAAAGTTACTCGTGAGGAGTCGCATTCCGGTTCGGATGACCAGTCGTTCTACATGGATCCCGATTTGCAGAAATGGCATATCGAGAATGATTGCACATTGAAAACCGGTTTGACATTTATCAAAGACGGCGCGATTACTCCCAAACAGATTGGCCAGATGTGGGATGAGATTGAAAAAATAGTAATGGAGGAGTCCGAAAAAGCGGTCAAAGATTATCAACCGAAACGGTTGGAGGACGTGGAAACCAAAGTTTACGATTATACTTTCGAAAAAGCTCAAAAAACCTGGACGGAAATTTTAAAGGCCGCTAAGATTGACCGAAAGAAAAAATTCGCCGAGTATCATAAGAAAAAATATTTCCCCAAACCGGATCTCCCGGAAAATTTGGGGCCGATGACGATGCGCTCGGCGATTAATTATTCCCTGATGGAAATTCTGGCTCATTCCAAAGACGCTTTGGTTTTTGGCGAGGATGTCGGCGATTTTTCGGGCGAGATATTGAATCATCCCGAGAAGATGAAAAATCTCAAAGGCAAAGGCGGGGTGTTCCTCCTTTCCAAAAACCTGCAGCGTGAATTCGGTCAGAGCCGTAGTTTCAATACGCCTCTTGATGAAGCCGGTATCCTCGGACGCGCTATCGGGCATACTTTTCAGGGCCGTCGGCCGATTCCGGAAATTCAGTTTCTCGATTATGTATCGCCCGGGTATCAAATTCTTAAAGATCGGATTTGCACTCTCTATCAGCGTTCCAATTGTCAATGGACGGCGCAGATGGTGATTCGTGTTTCCTACGGCGGGTATAAGCAGGGCGCGGGCGCGTTCTGGCATAGCGAAGCCAATATCGGTACCTTTATCAATATGCCGGGGATTCATGTTGTTGTGCCGTCGAACGCTTATGATGCCGCCGGGCTTTTGCGCACCGCCTACGCCTGCAACGACCCGGTTCTTTTCTGCGAATCGGTAGCGCTGTATAACCGCCGCGATTGGGAAGGCGTGCCGGTCGAAACCGAATATCCGCCACTTGATGAAATGATCCCGTTCGGGCAGGCCAAAGTTTATTATCCCGAGCATAAAGACGTCGCAATTATCACCTATGGTACGACGGTTCATCTGGCTCGCCGGGTAGCCGAGATTCTCAAGGAAGAAAGAACCGGCGTGCGGGTTGTCGATCTGCGGACGCTGCGTCCTTTGGATAAAGAAACAATAATTAAATCTGCCGAGGAATGCGGGCGAGTCGTTGTCATCAGTGAAGACCGCTGGCACGGCGGGGTGGCGGCGACGATTTCGAGTGTTATTACGCAGGGCAGCGCGATAAATTATCTTGAAGCGCCTGTCAAACTGGTGACCGCTATCGATTCGCGAGTTGCTTACGGAGTTGACGGCGATGATATTTGTTTGCCCAATAATAAGAAAGTCATGGCGGCCGTTAAGGAAGTCATGAGTTATAAATGACCGCATACTATCTCCTGCACCCATAAGCCCCGGTTGAGCAATCGACCGGGGCTTTGTTGTGGTCACTGATTCTGCTTTTGCAGAAGTTATCCACATAATATTTTTTGAAAATTCCTTGTAATTTACTGTTTTGTCTTGGATTGCGGAGAATTGGGTTCGTTTTGTCCTTTTTCGTATTGCGAGGATTTTCATCTTCCCCAAATGGGTTTGTTTCCTCAGATTAACGTTTTGGGTCATATCAAATCGGTGGTGATTACTAAAGCATTCATATTTTTCCTGCAGGAGTCGCTTGCGAGGAGCCCTGAAAACAGGCGTCGCCTGTTCCCCTACCAAGCTTTTGCCGGCCAGGCTTTTGCCTGTCTTGAGAGGGGTTTCCCGCAAAGCGGGGCGTGTTGAAAAACCACTGCCAAGAGTTGCGGCAGATCTTGATTTTGTGAAAACAAAATTGTGATCTGCTGTGTATCAAGAACTTACGATTCGAAATGTTTCCCCATTCCTTAGGCTGAAGATCATTTCAAGACTTTTTCAACAAGCCCAGCGGGATGGGGTGTGTTCCCTTTCTTCATACAAAATGGGAGATGTTAGTAATTAATGGCAAATTTTGTAAAAATTGTGAAAAACGATAAAGTGATTGCCATTATCATATAATTATGCTATAATTAAATGCGTTTACGGGAATCCATAATTTGGGCAATTGAGTGAATGAAAATAATTATACTATTTAGGCAGTGGAGCACCCGCCCATCGGTTAATTTCGTTTTCTGATTATTTGAGAATTTTGAAAAATAGATAAATAACGATAGCTAAATCAAGGACTAAATATGAAAACAAAATCGGTAAAGCCAAACTATGAATCATGGCCTAGAAAAAAAGTGAGGACCACTGAATTGTTTCTTGATCCTGAAAATATTAGATTACAGATTGAGGTTAAATCATCCCAAGCCGCACTGATTAATGACCTCTTTTTAAACGAAAATGCCATGCAAATTTTGGAGAGTATGGCCATAAATGGGTTTTTTCCCGATGAAGTTCCTGTGGTTATCAAAGAAGGTAAGAAGTACACCGTAATAGATGGTAATAGAAGGGTCGCGGCTCTCAAAGTTCTTGCCCGACCTGCGATTGTACCCACGAAGGAAATAAATGTAAAGAAACTAATTAAAGGCGCAGGACGATTTCCAAAAAGTATTGCTGTAATTTTAGCACCTGACCGTGAATCGGTAAGACACTTCCTTGCCAGTAAACATACACAAAATACAAGACGCCCGTGGCGACCACTAAGACAGGCATATTTCTATAAAGCGGAATTAAAAAGAGGCAAAACCGTCCAGGAATTGCGAACAGAATATCCCGGTGTAGATATTGATAAATTCTTAAAACTGATCAATTTCCACAAAATAGCAAAATCTATCACTTATGATAATGAACAAACGGCAAAAAAGGTGCACAATGAGAGATCGTTTCCGGCTTCAACCATGGAAAGATTGTATGAAGACAAAAATGTAAGAAATTTCTTGGGCTTCGAATTCACTAAAGATGGCGATGTTAAAATTAGAATAGCTAAACTTGAGTTTGAAAAAGGATTCAAAAGAATTATTCAAGATGTCGTTGATAAAGTTGTAGACTCTCGCGCACTAAATAATGAAAAAAATAGAAGTGAATATCTCTCCACCTTACCGAAATCTTGCATTCCAAAACAATCCAAGGGAGCAAGAATAATATCGAGTAAGGATTTCGAGGAAAAAATTCCACCAAATATAAAGCGAAGAAAAAAGCTTGCTCCAAAAGATATAGTTTTTACATTAAAAGCTCCAGGAGTCCGAAGAATGTTAATAGAGTTGCAGAGCATTGATTTTCACAAATTTCCAAATGCGGCTCATGATCTTTTAAGGAGCTTTCTTGAATGCGCATTAAAGGCATACTTCCTTCAAAGGGGCGTTACTATAACACCTCCCAGAAGAGGAAAATTTGTTTCTCTTGATGATGTTCTAAAAGAGTTCAAGAAAGAGATGGACAAAATAAGGAAAAGGGAATTGTCTCAAGTCACCCAGAGGATAATTAGCAATAATACAATGACATCGTATTCGGCGCAGTTTCTCAATGCTACCAATCATAATCCTAGTGTTTTTGCAGTTGATAAGGATGTCGAAATGGCATGGGATTCTATGGAAAGTCTTTTTAGATATATATTAAACCCGAAGTAGCGGAGCTTTTATGAAAATACCAAATAAGAGAAATCATAAGTACCATTATAGCCCGTTGCGATATCCTGGCGGAAAAACGTTTTTGTTTCCATTCTTTGATAAATTGATAAAAAATAAATTTCAATCAGCTACTACATATATAGAACCGTACGCAGGTGGTGCTGGGGCAGCCTTAGCTTTACTGTATTTAGAAAAAGTCGATAGCGTAATAATAAATGATTTAGATAAGGCCATTTATTCTTTTTGGAAATCTGCGATTTGTGATACGCGTCAATTTATAAAGAAAATATACTCTACTCCAATTACTATTAGAGAATGGAAAAATCAAAGACTGATATATCAAAATCGCCGCTCTAAACGATTTGATTTGGGATTTGCAGTATTCTTTCTAAACCGAACAAATGTTTCAGGGATTATAGATGGTGGGGTCATTGGCGGTATAGATCAAAAAGGTAAATGGAAAATTGATGCCAGATTTAATAAGGATAACTTGGCAAAAAGAATTGAACAGCTTTCTGAATATCGTAACAGGATTGAAATATCCCAAAAGGATGGTATTCAATTAATAAAGGATTACTTGGACAAGAAAGATGTTCTTATATATTTAGATCCGCCATATTATGAAAAAGGTTCTTGTTTGTATCTTAATCATTACAGACATACGGATCATGAACTTCTCGCGAGTTTGCTGAATGAACATTCTGATTCCAACTGGGTTCTTACTTACGACAATAATCGTATAATAAGAGAGCTTTACGCGAACAGAAAACTAAGAAATTATTCTTTGTTTTATAATACCTATAAATCTCGCAAGGGCAAAGAGGTTCTAATACTTTCAGATACTCTGGCAAACTAAAATTCCACATTTTTTTATTATTTGATTTATATATACACTGCATTGGTACCACAACCTTGTTGCGAGGTAATTCCTAACCATTCACTCCAAATTCATTCCCGGCATTTTTACATAACAATTTAAAACTGATTTTTTCAGTGATTTTATACTGGTATAGCCGACGGATTCATAAAAGAGTTTTTGTTTTTCATCATCATCGGTGAGAAGAACATGCGACCTGACATGTTCGAATCTCTTCAAACATCGATTAAGAAGTTCACGGCCAATCCCCCGATGCTGGAAATCCGGATCAACAAGAATATCCTGGAGGTAGTGGATAGCGCTGTCGTCAGACAGACAGCGCGCCAGGCCGATAAGCTTATCATTCTCAGTGCAGATAACTACGTAGGTAGAATTTGTTACGGCCTTGATAAGATTTTCCGGTTCTTTTGTATAGGTGGTCCAATTGACCGAATTATACAGCCTGAGAATATCATCTTCTGAGATATTCCTGATGCCCTCGCAATATTTTAACATATTTTTCTCCGACGTTAAGACAAATCTCAGAATATAGCTTGCTTCAAATAAGATACAGGTGAACGTTTGGTTGTCAATTTTATTTAGTCCGGTGGCCCATTGTCCGCGTGAAACGGGGACGGTGGGTTCCCGCATTCGCATTTAATAATAGAGTAACTTTACGATAATTGCAACAAAATTGGAAATGATTTACCCTGTATGACTGTTACATAAGTTACACATTAGATCGGTTACTCGCATCTTAAAGAATCCACCGGATTGGCCAGGGCCGCGCGAGCGGTCTGAATACTGACCGTGAGTCCTGTTATAACGATAGTGATGACCACTGATATGACAAAAAACTCCCAACCAAAGGTCGCCTGGTAGGCAAAACTTGACAGCCAGCGGTTGATTACAAAGTAGGAAAGCGGAATGGCAACTGTGATTCCCGCCAATACAAGGACCAGCAATTCTTTATAGAGCAGTTCGAGGATACTGAAAACGGTGGCTCCCAATACCTTGCGAACAGCGATTTCTCTACCACGGCGTTCGACTGAAAATGCGGTAATACTGAGCAGTCCCAGGCATGCTACAGTGATAGCAAGAAGCGAAAAATAGGTGGTCATATGCGCCAGTTGCCCTTCGCCATTGTAACGAGTCTCAATATCCTCTTGCAAGATAATATAGTCGATCGGATAATCCGGCGCGAGTTCAGACCACTTCGTTTCAAACCGGTTTAGAGTACCTGTCAGTGCACCAGACTCCACGCGCATTGACATTATTGTTAGGTTATCCGCTGAGTTCTCAAGCATCACAGGTCCGATTTTTGAGTGCAGCGACTCGTTATGGAAGTCGCGCACTACGCCAATAACCTTTTTTGTAACGAAATCGGTGCCTGATGGGCGACGCACAACGCGACGAATATTCTTACCGATGGGATTGTTCCAACCAAATAGCGCAACCGCAGTTTCATTAATGATTATTGCTTCAGCAGTATCAGTTATAATGTTCTTGGAGAAATTTCTGCCCTGGACAAGCTCCATGCCAAGCACTGGAATAAAATCGGCGTCAACTCTTATCGCGGTCAACATCATGGCATTATTGTCAGAAAAACCCTCAGGAATAACACTCATCACCATTCCCCCTCGACCTGGTACAGAGGACGAGGTTGTAACGCCAACAACGCCCTCTACTGCAATAAGCTCATTCCGCAATATGTCCAAGGGGGGTACCGAGGGATCGGTGATGTCGGGCAGAACCACCAAATCCCGGTGGTCAAAGCCAAGCCCCTGGTTCTTCATATAGCTGATCTGATTGTAGATTACTAGAGTGGAGATAATTAGAGCGACCAAAGTGGCTGATTGTACGACTATCAGGACCCGACGCAGAATTCCTTTACCGCGCCCCTGTGCGAACGCGTGTCTAAACATATTGGTCGGCTTTAATGATGAGAGATATAAAGCCGGGTACGCTCCAGCCATAGTTCCGATGATCAACGCCCCAACTACAGCCCCGAGTAAGAAACTTGGGTTCATCAAGTCGCTCACACTGAAATCTAATCCGGTTAATTCGTTAAAGGCAGGAAGGGCCAGATTCATCAGCCCCAAACCGATCACCATACTAAATATGAACAACATGACAGCTTCACCAATAAACTGCTGTATTAGCTGCCTACGCTGAGCGCCAAATATTCTGCGCATAGCGACTTCTCCGGCGCGTGTTGCGGATCGGGCTGTGACGAGGTTAACGAAGTTAAAACACGCAATCAGAAGCACTAATAAGGCAACGCTTGAGAACAGATAAACATTGGTAATATCACCTTCGGCGAAAGAGTCTCTCTCCAAATTAGACTTAAGGTGAATCTCTTTTAGAGGCTGGAGAAAGAGTTCCTGGACAGCTCCACGAGAAGCAAGGATTTTACCTAAGTACTTATCAATGAGAGCTGGTAGCTTTTGCTCAACCTGTTTGAAGTCAACATTCTCAGGCAAAAGTATATATGTGAAATATGCCAGCCTGTTCCACATACTTAGAAGCTCGCGGTCACGCGAGTATAGTGTCTGAAACGAAAGTAGCATATCAAAACGCAAATGCGAGTTTTGTGGCACCTCCTGCAAGATTCCTGTCACCACAAATTCGTCAGCGCCATCAATCTGAAGAATCTTGCCTATCGGATCTTGCTGACCAAAATAGCGATGGGCAACCTCCTGGGTAATTACCGTTGAATACGGCTCAGTAAGTGCCAAGCGAGGATCCCCCGAAATCAAGCCAAATGAGAAAACCTCGAAAACAGAATTGTCGGCATAGTAGGCGCCATCTTCAATGAACTGGCGATCCTGATACTTAACTCGCAAGGTTCTGGCTATACTGAATCGAACGGCGGTGCTAATCTCAGGAATGTCTTCTACCATTGCGGGACCTGCCGGAGCCATTGTTGTTGCCGCACTTCGATCCATATTACCAATTTGTAGGCGGTTTGTGACGCGATAGATGCGATCCGCGTTGGCGTGAAATCTGTCATAACTCAGTTCTTCAACCACCCACAGGAAAATCAAGGCGCAGCAGGCCATGCCGATCGCCAATCCAAATATATTGAGGAGAGCGTAACCCCAGTGTCTAATCGCGTTCCTCAGTGCAAGAATCAGATAGGTTTTGAACATAAAGTTCCTCCTGGATATTTTATGGAATCCTTCAATTGATGGGAAGTGCAACTCGTCGCTTTAGAAGCTCCTGCGTAAGTCCACTCAATGTAAGAATGAGAAGCCATGCTGGTTCTTCTACGCTCTATCTTGCACCCGGTTCCATAAAAATTCGTATCCCACCCATTGGGTAGGGATTTTGGGTGGTATGAACCTGTTTGATAGGTAACAGTGTGATTCGGGCAGATAAGTAACAACATAATAATATTATTCGTGAACCTCTTGCTGGGAGTATTCCATGCGCATTGACGTTTCCGTAACTGTGTCCCTGTTCCTTTTTCTCTCAGGGACTCCTATTTTAGCTGATGATGGCTATCTCAGTCCAGGAGAAAAGAAATTCCTTACTTGGTTACTTTTCTTCCTTATAGGCGTCCCAGTGTTGAGATTCTTCCAACTTCTCATTAGTAATCCCCGAAAAGCCTTGCGTAGAGCGCGGGATGATCTTGCTGCTATTGTTTCCCTCCCTTCTTCCCTATTCCAGAAGCGCCGCAAATCTCTACGTCTCGTCGGTAGTCAATTTCCGGCTCTGATATTTAAGACAATTGATGGACTTTCCCTATCGCTTGATTCCTTCCGAGGACGAATTGTAGCGGTGAGATGGTGGGGCGATCACAGCACCACAGTTCTTGAGAAACACACACACGTCTACCCGGATGATGAGAACGTCGTATATCTTTTCGCTTACACCGGTGGATTCTCAAGAAAGATCGTGGATACACCGCCTCCGAGTATGGAAAAGGCAAAGACCATGATCGTGAATGACATGAAAGATCACTTGGCCAGACTTTTCGATCTAAAGTATGGAGGGGACTACGTAAGCGCTCTTGTGGTCGATCCTACAGGTATTGTGCGTACACCTCCACATGACGATACTACTGGGTGGGAGGAATCATATGGTTTTCTTCATGAAAACGAGCAGAAAGATAAGTTTCTCATTGAGATGCTGTGTAGGTCAACTGCGAAGGGACACTCCTGACCGCCTATGAGTCGATTCTCGCCAGTTGACGTGGGGTAGTACCACTTGACGGTTCTGCAGCTCCTATATGACTCCTAGAAAATCCGGTATCTGAAGGTAACTCCCCAAAAAACAAAATCCCCGAAGTCATTGGACTTCAGGAGCTTAAATTTGGTAGCGGGGGCAGGATTTGAACCTGCGACCTTCGGGTTATGAGCCTGTTCGATTGTCCGAACAACAGAAAGCACCAGACACTAACAGGTAATAATAGCAACAACTTAGCTTGAGCCTTTTGTCTGGTGCTTTCTCTTATCTTCTATTGCTTTGGCTAATTCTGTTAGAAAAATGTTAGAAAGAGGCGTATGTTAAGATAGACAGCAATCATACCGTTCGTATCTAAGTTCAAATAGGCTCGCACAATATTTGTGCAATATTTAATAAAAATAACTGAATTATTTTTATTTCCACTGACACTATTTGTCACCCCTGTTTGCTATTTTAATAAGGGAAATTATACACTGTTGACCTGGAAGGTCAAGAAAGGATCAAGGTGTTTCACTATGCGTAAAGAAAAACCGACCGCCGAAGAAATCGTTGAAAAGGCGAAACGGATCAGACTCCACGAAAAGGGAACAGCGTACGGCAAGAAAGATGGAAAGGGCGCTAAATTCACGCCCGCCGACACATCCCATATCAAGACGCTGGATGAATTCGAAGAAGGACAAGTTATAGGTGTACTTGAAAACGAATTCGAAGGCGATGAGACCGGCCTCCCCGTAGGCAAACACAACATGTATTTAGCAAATGTGGGCGGCGACTGGCATGTTTATGCCGAATCCGGGGGTAGTATCGTAGCGGAAGCGGTACGTGTTGACGTTGAGTACCATAAAGTAGGCGACCGTAAGTCAACAAAACCGACATTTAATCCCCACGGCTGGTGTTTTTGTGTATGTGTGT
>JAZGGI010000007.1 GCA_036480375.1 Candidatus Zixiibacteriota bacterium | reverse complement strand
ATGCCTCAAGCGCAACTCGGGACTTAAATTCGGCGGAAAAACTTCGTCGCTTTCTCATACTTAAGCTCCTCATAATAATGTCTCATTTCCACCTTAACACATTGTCCAAAATCCTGCAACCACCTCTCTGAGTGATAAAAAATAAATATTGACAAGAAATAAAATATTTTGTAATAATGAGTTATATAACCAGGGAGTGTGGTTAGTAGTATTGATTGCCAAATAAAGAAATTGTTGCACTGACTCTGGTTCAAGACGCTTGGAAAAGAGCGCACGAAGTACAGAATCATAGGAATAGCGATTATAAGTCGCCGTATTAAAGATATAAATGCATAAATAAAACTATCTTTGATGCGGACAGGTCTAATATCGTTATGCCTAAACTGTACTCCATCATTGAAACGATGATTCCCCGCCTACATAAAGCTCTCATGGGGAGTCGGCCCTACGTTCCAATAAATTGCGAAAAATCACCTGAAGCTGCCGAAGCGATTGAATTTGCTTTAGATACTTATCTCTACAAAGACCATTTTGAAGACAAAGGCTTACAGGGAATCAAAACCGGAAGTCTTTTTGGTACTGTATTCCTTGAACCGTTTCCGTTAAAGGAAATAAGTGGATATAGTCGAATAGGACTTTATTGGCAATATCAGAGTATTGTATCGAAAGAGGTGACAATATGAGGAATTTCGAAGCTCGTTTGAATAGACTTGAGGATAAAGCGACATCAAAGTTAGGAGCTATTGATCCGGTAATCATTGAATTAAGGCGACAAAAGGCTCGCCAGGGTTTATTAAGATATGGCATACAAATGATTCCTTCTTCGGTGGATGAGTTTGTTATCGAATACTTGAAACGGTTTGGCGGAGTTCATAAAACAGAGATTGAATTTATGTTGGCAAATCCCTGGAATGGAGGAGGTGTCGATGATATCAATTGAATGGAGATTAATGAAAATGGCAATGCGATTGGTGAATTATGTCAGTATTTCGTGAGACAAGAATATTAAACATAAGTAACTATCTCCCAGGGGGTTGGTTAAACGAATGAAAAATCCAAAATGTAATCATATTAAAGAAGATGGAAACCAGTGTGGAGCGTTTGCAATTGGCGGACGACCATATTGCTGGTATCACGACCCTGATTTGGCAGAAGAACGCAGCAGGGTTGGAAGGATTGGGGGCAAGAAGAGTAAAATTGCATCGACAAAAGTCCTGACCGAAGATACTCCGGATGTTTTAATAACTTCCGCACAGGATATCGAGGCGTTAATATCGGTAACAATTAGCCAGGTTAGACGCGGTGATATTGCGCCTAATGTTTCTAATGCCATCACTCTGCTTATCAATTCATGGATTAAAATCCGTGAGGTATGCGATATTGAAGATCGTTTGAAGCGACTTGAGGAATCGTCAGACAATGATTCAACTCAACCGTTATTCGTTAAAACTGGTTAAATGACAATGAGTTATGATGATTTATAAACATAATCTTAAACCAAAGTGTTAGCATAAGGAGATTGTATGAGAACAAATAAAAGTCCGCCTTGATGCGGGGAGAAACATAATAAAAAATAAAAACATTTTAACAAGGGGGTGCCCAATCTTACAATAGATTATTAAGGGGTGATTTTATTGAAACAACTTGATTCAAAAGTTAATAACCAGCTTCCAAGAGAACTGGATATGCTGGCAGATGTAATTGCAGAGATTCTCGTTAAGGAGTATCTGCGTGAACAAGGGGGACTAATTATTAAAGGTGGTGTTTATTACTAAATGTCGATACACAAAAAAAACAGTAAAAATGAGTACAGAACGACAGACATTTATCTCACTTCATTCCTCATTGCGGCCAAGCATGCTCGGCTTGTCCGTGTAGAATCATCGGGTATACGTCGCAAAACATTTGTTTTACACTCCTCTCCCGGTGAAGAAATTTTGCAATCATTTTATTCCAAGGGAGAATCTTCAAAAATTGTAGCTCTTGATATAATGAATGAGCTCCGCAATTTGAAAGTTTTAGTAATGAACCAGAACACTCCTAAAGGGGGTGGTAATGGTGAATGGAGTTGATTTAATTCTCAACAGTGTAACTATCAGTGATATCCTGGAGAACCATGGAATTGAAACCTCCAGGATAGGTCGTATTCCATGTCCAATTCATGGTGGTAACAATCCGTCATCATTTTCCCACAGGGATTCAATATTTAATTGCTTTTCATTCGGCGCGAGCGGTGGTCTGATTGATTTAGTCTGCCGCCTTCAAAATTGCAGGCGAAAAGATGCAATGGATTATCTTGCAAACATGACAGGCATTGAGTTGAAACGCGAAGAAGTGACTTCTTCCGGACCGTTACCGAAACGGAAATCCAGGAAACGATCAGCTATTATCGAGGGATTAAAATCGGATATATACGCCATCAATGCTCTTCGAGATAGTTACGGAGTAAGAATGCGCATCCTCGGTCAATTGCTCAAAGAAAACCAATTATTATTGGCAAAGCATATCGCTGGTATGCAATATTGCGAATATGAATTAGAGTATTGGGGTGCTGAGGTAATATGGCTGACACACCGTGTCCACTCCCTACAAAAGGGGGTAAAATGATGCAGGAAATCGCCCCAAGAGAATTTGGATTAGATGCTGATGGACATGAAACCTCCATCATTAAAAAGTACCAGGTAATAAAAGAGGTAATTACAGCCAATTTTGATGAGCGAGTCTGGTTTCTTGCCGATGCATGTCTGTCAGTTATTGCTACTCTCGGATTGAAGGATCAGCAGAATCCAGTTGGATTGAATATTATTGGTCCTGCATCATCAGAGAAAACTACAGTGTTGTCGTTTTTCTATGGCAACGATGACCTGATATATCACTCGGACAATTTCACTCCAGCATCATTTGTATCCCATTCGGCCAAAACTAAAAAGGAAAAACTCTCCGATGTAGATATGCTTCCAAAAATAAGAGGGAAATGTCTCGTTGTGCCAGAATTGGCTCCGATATTCGGCACTAACAAAGACGAGCTGCTACATAACTTCTCGGTATTGACCCGCGTATTTGACGGTGAAGGTCTAACAACCAATTCCGGAGTGCATGGAAAACGCGGCTATGAAGGCGATTACTATTTCGCTTGGTTGGGAGCATCAACGCCAATCCGGCAGGCTGTATGGAATACTATGGGCCAATTTGGCAGCCGCTTGTTATTTCTAACCGTTCCATCCAATCTCTCTATTGAAGCTAAACAAAACAAGATGCTGCAGGAGTTTTATGACCGGGAAGCTTATCGTGATCGTGTAAAGGCTTGTCACGCTGTTGTGCGAGATTTCCTTGAATATTTCATGGCTCAGTTTGATGGTGATGGTCCTAATCGGTATTATCGGGAAGTTGATTGGGACAGACACAACGAATCAAAGGATATTGTGGGGCAGATTATCAAATTGTCTTCGTTTACTGTCAAGGCACGTCAGGCTATTACTAACTGGGACGAAGAACGCGGCGGCAAAGTAGAAGTAAATTACAGCCAACCGATTCCCGAAGAACCCGATCGGCTGTTTTCTGTGCTCTATGGTCTCGCCCGCGGTCATGCGATTCTTAATGATCGAAAACGTTTGTCAGTGGATGATATGCCGCTGATTGTCGAAGTTGCGTTATCAACCATGCCTGATGATCGTCGTGATACGGTTGAGCTTCTCTTGGACAACCATCCTGATAAATCTACCGGTTCAGGCAGTTTGACATCATCAGATTTAACCGGCATCAAGAGTATCAGCAAACCAAAGGCATTGCGGATATTCGAGAAACTGGCCGTACTTGGACTGGTTAGCTTGGACAGATCAGAAGGCCCCGAGCCAAGTAGGATCACATTAAAAGCAGATTTCAATTGGCTTTTGAGTGATGATTTTCAGAAATATCGCTATACTTGGCAAAATCGGCAGCAATTTGATCCAGACCTTCCGTTTTGATTTAATATTGGAAATGGGAGTTTTGTGTCTCCCATTTCCTCAAATTTAAAGAAAGATAACAGCTTATAAGAAAAAGGAATGTAAGCATGGTGGTTACTTTAACACTTTTTAGGGTTGTGAGGGAAAACCGACACTTGCATTTTAATGACGTTCGGTCTATAATGAATCAACTCTTGGATTGGGGGAATTAAAATGAAATGTGCGATATATGCACGATACTCTTCAGATAATCAAAAAGAGACTTCGATAGAAGATCAGATACGAGAATGTAAATCCTATATTGATCAGCATGGGTGGGAATTGTCAGAGGAGCACCTCTACAAAGACTATGCTCTAAGTGGGGCCGACACTTCCCGCCCAAATTATTTGGCTCTCAAAAAGGCAGCATCGCTACAACAATTCGAAGCCATCATTGTCGATGACCTCAGTCGCCTCGGTCGTGACATGGGAGAATCAATCGTAATTTTCAAAGAGCTTCAATCATACGGTGTATTTACTGTCTCCGTTGCCGATGGCATCGACACCTCTCTCCCCTCAGGCAAGTTACCCTATTATTTTAAAGGCATTATGAACGAGGTTTTCCTTGATGACATGAAAGCTAAGGTCATCCGGGGACTCAAAGGTCAAGTCATGCGGGGATATTCTGCAGGGGGCCGCGTATATGGATATAAGACTGAATCCGTATTAGACCCGTCCGGTGAATTGGATAAATTTGGGAATCCTCGAAAATTGGGCAGTAAGATATTTGTTGATGCTGAGCAAGCCAATGTCGTGAGGCGAATCTTTGGGCTCCGATTAAATGGTTTAGGGTACCGCGCAATAGCACATAGTTTAAATCAAGAAAACGTGCCAGCTCCCCGCGCGGACACACCAACCGGAAATAGGCACTGGTCGCCCGGAACTGTTAGAACCATATTGATGAATAAAAAATATATTGGCGCATGGGAATACAATAAGGTCAAGCGACTCAATAAGCGCGTTCCCGACATGCGACGTTCGGTAGTGAATAAAGTTACTGACTGGGTTGAATATAAGTCGGAAGATTTACGCATTGTACCTGACTCTGATTTCTACGCGGTGGCGGCTCTCGTTAAATCGAGAAGTACCAAGACTGCTGCAGGCGCAAAGAAGTATTTACTCTCTGGGTTATTGCGATGTGCTAATTGTGGCGGCTCTATGGTTGTAGTAAACGCAGGGAGGTATTCAAGCTTAACCTGCAATACCGCCCGGAATAAGGGTCGCTCGGTATGTGAAAATGGTTATAAACTTGAAAGGTCAATAGTCGAAACTGAATTTCTCTCTGAATTACGAAAGGTACTTCTCGCACCATCCATGACAAAGCTCATACTAAAAAAGATACAAGAGAGAATAGATGTTATTATGACGGGTTCAACCCTCGACCCTAAATCACTGCAACGTGAAAAGCGAAAAGTGGAAGGGCAGCTCAACAATTTATTGCAATACATTGAGGCTGGAGATTCGTCCGAATCGGTGCGTTCTCGTATCGCACAGCGAGAAGAAGACCTTCGAGCATTAAACAATAAAATCGAACATGCCAAACAATCCCCGGTACATGTCAAAAAGGTAACACTGGAAAAAGTCCAAGATATGATTTTAGGATTTAATAAAATCATTACTAAACAGCAGGACAATATCCCACTGCTCAGAAGTGCACTATCAAAAGTCTTCCCGGAGAAAATTTCCGTAAGCCAAAAATTGGCGAGTAATGGCGTAAAATTTAAGTTATTGGGGAACGCTTACTTAGGGAATCTATTTGAGCCGATATTTACCAAAAATGTTTGGCGTCCCCAGGGGGATTTGAACCCCCGTCGCCGCCGTGAAAGGGCGGTGTCCTAGGCCGGACTAGACGATGGGGACGCGTACAATACAGGCCCTATAATATCAGTTTTGCACTCGCTGTCAAGGAAAATACACCTAATTAGGAAAGAATAATTAGTAGCCTCAATTAAATATCATATCCCCGTAAACCGCCAATAGAATGCCTATAAAGATTGCTACCAAGGCAAGAAAAACCGGTACCAGATTTCTGTGCTTTTTCTTCTCGGCCTCTTTCCGGGCTATTTTGACTTTGGGTTTCCCTTCCTCAGCTATAAATTCGGAATATTCAATCAACATCTCTTCCATTGATTGATACCGATTGGCGACTCGTATTTGCAGCAGTTTTTTAAGAATGTCTTTTACTTTATCCGATACCTTATTGCCGATTTCGGTTAGGTAAGGATTTCCCGACCGGTCATGTTGAGGAATCTTATTGGTTAAGAGAGAATGGAGAATGACACCCAGAGAAAACATATCCCCTTGCTTGGATCTTTTCTTCTCCGGCGGAGCGTACCAGTCCTTTTGCTTGGAATAATGGGGCGGTAAACCGAAATCGGTCAATTTCACTACGTCATTTTCATCGAATAGTATATTTGAGGGCCGCAGATTACCATGAATTATATTGTTATGATGAGCAAATTCCAATCCTTCGGCAATCTGGACCACGATTTTCATAGCCTCTCTCCAGGAATACTGCCGGGCCAGCCTGTCCGCTAATGATCCACCCTGAGCGTACTCAGTAACTACAACCGTTTTAGAGTTGTCTCCACCGGCACCCAGTATTGAGATAATATGTTTGTTTCGGAGACTGGAAAGGATCTGCGCCTCGCGCTTGCCTGCTTCTCCCTTTTTATTCTTTTTTATAATGTACAGTTTCTTGGTTTCCTTGTTCTCCACCAGAAACGTTGAGCTAAAACGATCTTCCTTTATGGTATCGAGAAAACGGCATTTGCCCATAAACGACTCGGCTCGTGCCATTGTTGCTTCGGCCTGTCCCGAAGTATATAATTGGCCGGAGAAGGCATTCAGGAGAGCGTCCTTGAGAGTCCCGGCGGAGGCAAAGCGTTCGCCCGGATTTTCGGCAAGACAGGTGGTGATAATCGAATCCATAGCCGTCGGGATCATCGAATTAATCTCAGACGGCATCTTAAAATGTCCTTCCGGTTTTTTACTGCAGCAGATTTCGTACAGAATAATTCCCAGAGCATATATATCAGTAGCCTGATCTACATTAGCAGATGAGAATTTCTGCTCGGGGGACATATACGCGACAGTGCCCATTACGATATCGGACGAAGTCATTTCGACGTCGGTTTTATCCCGCAGCTGGGCGATCCCAAAATCGGCAATCTTGGCGTTGCCCTGTTTATCAATGAGAATATTGCCCGGCTTTATGTCTCGGTGAACCACATCATTTTTATGAGCAAAATCAAGAGCCTTGCAGACTTGAACCATTAGCTCGATTTTTGCCTTAATATCTATCCGGGGATTATAAATTATATGCTTAAAATCGGTGCCGTCGACATACTCCATGACAAAATAATAACGCCCACCCTGAATGCCTTTATCGATCACATGAACAATATTGGGGTGATTAAGCTTGGCAATCATGATTGACTCGCGCTCAAATCTCTGGACAATATCCGAATCATGAGCCAAGTCCGGAGATAATACTTTTATGGCGACTTCCCGCTGGAGGGATGTTTGGAGAGCTTTATATACTTCAGCGATGCCCCCCTTGCCAATCCTGGAAATTATTTCATAATCGCCTATCCGTGGCAATTGCTGTTTAACCGCTTGTTCCGGCATTCCTTATTCCCCAATCAAAAAAATATAAGAGGGCTGGCAGAAACCTGACCCTCTTATTCTTTTCGGAAATAAGGAACAAATTTTTACTTCAGCAGCGTCATTTTTTTGGTGAGGATTTTGTCCTCAAAGGCCAGCCGATAGAAGTAAATGCCCGAGGCCGCCGTTCCGGAGCTCCAATCGATTTCATGATGTCCCGCCGGTTTGGTTTCATCTATCAGAGTCTTAATCTCCTGACCCAGGATATTATATATCTTGAGAGAAACATGGGCCTGTTCCGGCAAAGAATAAGAAATTGTGGTCGACGGATTGAATGGATTGGGGTAATTTTGTTTCAATTCCAGTACCGTCGGAATTCCGGCGAAACCCTCATCGGCGTCAAGAGGCGAAAAAATTGCAAGCGAACCCTCGTCAAAATCAGGGAAATATGTATTCAGGCCGGTAGAATCAGCTAATTCCAGTCGCGTCCAGAGTTCCAATTCCCCAAAATATTCAACGCTGTTAATCGAATCAATACTCACAATTTGTTCCAATGAACTGGCTGAAACTGAAAAATGTATATTGGCCAGGAGTCCATCGGAGGCGGTTATTAAAGGAATACCGCTTTGGGGCACGTAGGTAAATCTCACGGTTTGATTGCAATTATCAATATGAGCCAGGGCGGCCATATTGGGCTGAACCAACGAGCCGACAAACGAAATTGAATCCACATATACATCAGGACTCGAATATTTGAGCGGAACCGTCATAGAAGCTATATCTATATTATTATCGCTCAAATATACCGGAACAACTACCTCTTCTCCGGGATAGGCGTTAATCGACTCGACCGTAACCGTTCCGGCCTGCGATTCGGCACAAAACAACCCAAATAGGAAAAATAATGCCAGAAGGGTGAAATGCTTTGCCAGTTGTAACATGCGGGACTTTCCTTTCTATGTCTAATATATATTACAAATTACAGAGCTAAAAGTTTGCCTTTCTTTGAGTTTTAGCAAAATCCGTATTCCATTCTGCAAACCCTATGCCATAAATTCATTGCAAAACATAATAAATTCATCTATAATACTGGATTCGGGAGGACTGTAAGTAAAAACACTTCCACAAAACATATCAAATTTTTATTCTTCAAGGAGGATTTTATGCAATCCAAAATTACGAAGGTTTTAATCTGTTTGCTGAGCGCCAGCCTTTTTATATTTGGTGCCTGCAGTGAAGATGATACTACAGGGGGCCCCACGCCGCCAACCGTTGAAACCGATATGGATTCGATCATAGTTGCTTTTGGAGCCATGATGCAGGCCATGTTCGATTCTATGGAGTATGCGGAAAATCCGCAACTGGACAATTTCGACTTTTCACAAATGCATCAGATTTTTGTCAATTATGAAAATCTCAATCCCGGCAATCCTCAGGCCAGTTTCGGCGCGGCCATAACATCAATGTTATCGATCACCCAGAGTCAGGATTTAAATGATCTAATCGATACGATATTGGTCATGGATGAGTCCGGCATGTTTTTTAAAAGGCATATTCCTCTTCCCGACAAAGTCTCCGGTACCGGCGCGATGATCGGATTTCCGACTGATTTTGAGTCTTCGGGGGTTGAAAAGAATTTCCTCGCTCAGACAAATCTGGCTCTGGCCTCATTGGCGATTTCAAATCCGCCCAAGTTTTCTGAAATTCAGGCTATCATTCGCAACGATCTAATGCCGGCCATCACAAGCGCGACAACTTATATGGACCACGTTCTGGACGTTCCCAATTATGTTTTCTGGGTTACTCCCGAAATGATCGGCGAAACTTCTGATTCGATAGAAGTTGACCGAGCCGATTTCCTGACTTTTGCCGCCGGATTGCGGGTCGTTAAGAGCTTTTTCCACATGGCGATTGCCTATGATATTGACTTGCCCAGCTATGACGGCGCCGGACTGGCATATATGCTTGACCAAAGCAACAACTGGATGTCTTTGGCTGATGATGGCGAGACTCAGATGTCTTCAGCCAAAACCGGTTTTCTTGAAGCCATCACTTTTGTGGATAACGCCTTGACTGCCCTGGCCGCTGAATTAATATCCGATCCCGATCAATCAAATGAATTAATCGTTACCGACTGGACAGCCTATGACTTTATCGAAGCACATGTTATCATTGATTCGGTCCAGTTTTATATGAGCGGGACACAATGGGTCGTCGCCGATTTTGATAACGATGGTTTTGCTGACTCTTTGCAGGTAGATGCCGCAAATTTGTTTGACAATCCCATCGACGGCATCTTTTCCCTCCTGCCACCGTACAGCACCGAAATATCATCATTTATCGATACCACATGGATTTCCTATGATTACAATATCTTCTATGTCGACACATGTGATATGGTTACGATTACATGGGATGCCAACTCATATGAAGAATGGATCTTCCCCAATCCTTCGATAAATGGAATCTTTCCCGGCATTACAACCGACGCTGATCTGAAAGAATTTATCGAAGTAACCGCTCTTGATTGGGAAAAAACCATCAGTTTTGATTTGTGCATTTTTGAATAAGGCAGTTTGTGATTAAATGAGACTACGATCTCTCATAATAATATTCGGTCTGCTTCTGGCTCTGACGCCAGGTTCTGACGCGGCAGCCGAATCGGTCGAACTAATTGATAATGGAAGGAGCCTGACAAGTTCCTTCCGCCATTATATGTTTATCAATCATGATGAACATCACAGCCGGTTCGTTACATCCCGGGTGGGCGGCATCCTCGAATCTACTCCTTACAAAGGAGCCCGTATTGGCTGGTTAATCTCGGATAATAGACTGAATTTAAGAGATAATGGTCTCAATAAAACCAATATAAATATCACGCATCATGATAAATCGGGCTCAGTGTATATCGATATGCCCTTGTTTTCGGTCCTGGAACTAAGAACCCGGGCAACCGTATCCCGCAGTATTTCTCGAACTCAATTTATATTTGGAACGAAACTCTCATATACGCCGGTCGAAGCGCTCCTTTTAACTGTAGATATAGGAAAAAATTCAAAATCGCTGTTCTTAGACAGCTCCTATGACACCGAATTAATATCAATCCCATTTTCAGTCGATTGGTATCATTACGGGCTTTCGGTTAGAATAAAGCTCCACGAAAATCTAACTCTTTTCAGTGTCGTTAATGATATCGATCTTATGGAAGATATAATCCCAAATGACGAACCTTATAGCTCAAATATATCCGGTTCAGGAAATTACCGTTACTTCGGGATAATGTTTGAAAAAACAAACAGGGGCTATGTCAAATTCAGTGTCAGTCAAGTTAACGGTGGCGGGAAGATAAATCTTCATTATGACAATGTCCGGTTTGGTCAACTGTCAAAAATAATCGGAAATCTGAGCGAATGGCAATGTGATGTATCTTACAATCCGGTTTTGAGAAATTGGAAATTGTCTTTTGAGCGAATGCACTTTGCCGGAGATCTTTCCGGAAATGTTCAAAGCTGGCCTTTTGGGGATCAATTAACCGATCTATTGGGATTACGCCGTAATTTTACCGCCCAAGCTGATATAGTTTTGTGGAAGTTGACCGTCGACAATGATTTCAAGATTGGACGCAATGGCTTTTTCCGTCCTGCGTTAAATCTATTTCGGGCTTATCCTGATATGAGATTCAGTCATTGGCAGCCGGCATTTCTTGTATTCGGAGTCGCCGATTTGCAAAAATATGTCAGTAATTTGAAACGAGTTGATTTCGGCAGATTATTTATCTCCGCCGGAAAAAAATGGAATCGTTTTGTCTTAAGTTGCGATATTTCGCAGTTCTTCCCTATAAAAATCACTAAGTTTGAATCCGATGATAACGGTACTTCTTCCGCCCCGACTGAACCGGCAGAAGCATCAAATGGATCAAAGAAAAATCCGCTGAAATTAAACAGCGGGCGAAATATCCAGGTGCGTCTCCAATATCTTTTTTAATCTAAAGATTTATTCCCAGTGCGTCTTTACGTGTTTAAATTGTGTCTTGTGACGCCTCCAGACCATGAATACGGTTTCGCTTTCCTTGTTGGCTTCAATCTCCTTCATAATCGTCTCAAAATCTTTAACCGATTTTACTTCCTGATCATTAATCTTCATAATAATATGGCCGCCCCCAACTCCACCGACGTAGGCCCAACCTCCGGATTCAGATTTTTCTACAACAATCCCCTGAATTTCACCTTCATCCAAGTCGCGGTTATTAAAATCGGCGAAAACCAAATCCCGAACGGTTAGGTCATAATTTTTATCTTCGTAGCGCGGAGCGTCATTAGGAGAAATCGGACGCTGCGTTAATACAATCGTTACATGCCCGGTGTCGATCTTATCACCGCCCGGGCGAATATATTTCAAATTAATAGTGCCCCCGGCTCCGGCATCGGATATTTTTTTCTGAAAGACCGATAGACCGGCTTGTTCAGTAACTTCGATCGGTTTGCCATCAAATTCAACGATAAAATCTCCGGTTCTTATTCCAGCTTTTTCCGCGGGAGTATTTTTCAAAATATCGGTTACGATTATGCCACCCGAAACTTCGAAACCGAGCATACTTGCCACATCCGGATCAAGAGCCTGCATAGATACTCCCAGCCATCCCCGCTTGAATTCGTCCGGAGCGGGAGGATGCGCCAGGAGATTCTTGAATTTTTCCAGCGGCATAATCCCTACGGGCGGGCCAAAAACTGTTCCATAATCGAAAGGCGAGCTCGACGCCTGACCGGCCAGTGAGACTACTCCCGCCAGTTTTCCGTTACGCATTATAACCGGGGACATTATAAAATCCTGATTTATTTCACCGGTCAAATAAAACTCTTCGGGTTTTGACAGGACGTTAGTTATTACACTTTTCGCCACCTGGAACCGAGGCTCATAATTCTTCGGCAATAGCCAAAAGATATAAATACTGGTACCTAACTTCAAATCGGTATCCACAAACTCGGCCGGGATCACTTTACCGACATCGAATTCTTTCAGCCGCCCGAATGCGATTGAGGTGTAATCATCCACACCGATATAATCGAGCTCATAGGTATCGCCTTTATAATCCTTGATTTTCAAGGAGGTCGGCTTATCCACCCGGGGAGCCCCAAACATACTCGCTCCGAAGCCTGCACCATGACCGAACGGACTTCCATCAAAGATGATCAAATTCTCTCCGACTGCCAAACCAAGTACGCGACCTTCCATCCGTTCGCTCTGGCCCATGAAATTCATTTCTGCGACATATTCAACAACTACCAATGATTTGTTTATTTTATCATATACCTGTTTAATATCCGTTATAGACTCAGAGTCATTCGCGAAAACCAAACAGCCGGATAAAATTAAAATGCAGCTTAGCGCAATCGTAAATAATTTATTAATCATTTTCCACCTCGATTCCATCCAGTTTTAGCAAAACATAACGGGTTTCATCGCGTCTATTGATGGTCAATAAAATCTTTTCCTCACCGTTTAGGAATTCATATTGGTCTTTCAGGTTATTCAAATCCACCACTTTATCTTTATTGATTTTCTTGATCACGTCACCCCGGCGCAACCCGCCGTTAAAAGCCGGACCGGGTGCGGCCGCCTGTGTTATGTACACTCCAATTGTATCAGTCAGGCGATCATCTATTGCCATTTGCCTCGTTATCGATTTGGCCGTAAATCCCCAGCGGTCAAAATCAAAATCATCGCCCTGCAAAGCGCCCAATAATCGCGGAGTTATCTTGAGTCTTTTGTTATTTCCGTTGGACAGGATTACGACTTCCGTCTCTTCGCCCGGATTTGCCATCGATATTCGCTTGTAAAACGACGGCAGCTCTTCTTCAAATCGGGCCGAAACCTCATGCCCGTCAAAGCTAAGAATTATCTGGCCCGCTTCAATCCCCGCTTGCTCGGCAGGCGATCCGGGGTCAACCGAAGCAATGAGAACGCCCTTATTGGTTTCAGTGCCAAAGAAGTTTTCCAATTCCTGTAGAGGCTGCGCATGAACCCCAATCCAACTACGGTCAACGTTTCCTTTTTCGATTAGAATCGTTGACACCTCTTTAACGATATTTATTGGTATTGAAAATCCGATATTTTCGGCATAAAAAACGCCTCGGGTATTTATTCCCACGACTTCCCCGCGGAGATTTACCAGTGGTCCACCAGAATTTCCGGGATTGATGGCCGCATCGGTCTGAAGCCAGGTATTAAAGCGGCCCGTCTGCTCCCCGGAAGGCAGCCTGATTTCCCCCGAAAAGAAACGATTGAGAGTGGATATAACGCCGATTGAAACCGACCGGGATAACGCCAGCGGCGAGCCCATAGCCAGAACTGTCTGCCCCACCTGCAAATCATCGGAATTGCCCATCGTGGCCGGTTCAATCCTGCCCTTATAATCGGATAGATCGAGCTTTATAACCGCCAAATCAGTCGCCGGATCGCCGCCGATTAATTCCGCCGGAATCTGCTCTCTATCATGCAGAGTACATATAATTCTCTCGGCCCGACCGGCCACATGGTAATTAGTGACGGCATAGCCATTCCTTGAAATTATAACCCCGGAACCGACCGTTGAATGCTTTTTCTCCCGGCCGGATACATAATCATAAACTACCGGTTGAATATGAATCAAAGCCGGTAAAACTTTATCACGAGCGTCGTATATATCTTTTTGATAGCCTGATTGAGCGAAAATCGCGGATGACAACATTATCACCGCGGATGAAATTATGCATAGTTTTCTCATCAACTCTCCTTCGGTTCAATTAGCAAAAGAATACTTCTTTATTGCCCATCCAACAATAAAAAAAGTCGTTATTGCTTATAATTGAAAGACGGATAAAATGTTCCATTGTCCAAACATCTAATTCAAAAAACTATTGCCCTGACAGGTAATTTATATATATTGGAAGGTTCAAAATGCCGAAGTGGTGGAATTGGTAGACACGCTGTGTTCAGGGCGCAGTGTCCTTACGGGCGTGGGGGTTCGAGTCCCCCCTTCGGCATAAAGATTACATCTATCCCATTTTCCCCCGAGTTATCCCGATTTTTTTTGGCGAATGACTAAGATCGTGGACAATATTTTGGACACTTTTTAGGCAACATGAAGTTAAGGTAAGATATTATTAGGAGATCCTTGTCAACGTGAATTCGATTTAGTAATGTCCCAATTTGAGAAAACAGATATTATGTAATACTGGGCAGTCTTACTACTTTTTTATAGAAGTCCTTGCGAGTTCCTATGAATAGAAAAACTATTTCATTCTGTCTATCTTTTCTAATATATGCCAAACGACAATCTTGGGTTGGCTTGAATTTTCGTATGTTTCCATGCTTTCTTTTTAGCTTTTTATCTTGGAATTTTTCGTCTTTAAAATCGGCTGGGGGATTCAGCGGGTCTTTCATAAAGGTTTTAATTGACAGGGTTATTTTCTCTTCGATTTCAGGAGTACTTTTGATTAGTTTTTTATAGGCAGAATCAAACTTGGGTGTTTTCCTTAATGTAAAAAACCTATTTGGGGCCAACTGTCTATTCTCTGCATTTTAATGATTCTAAAAAACCCTCTACGGTATCATAGGTTGGGCATTGACTTAGATCATCAAGCTGATCGACGGCTTCATTAATATTCCTGATAGCCGACTTTTTTAAAATTACTTGACTTGAAGTATCCTGGTCAAAAACAAGAGAGGCGAATGGATTTTCACCAAAAGAAAACAATATGGCCACGGATGCAGTATCTAAGTCTAAATCAGGAGAAAATGTTAGGTTATTCATCATCCTTAACCTCTTTATTTTTCTTTTTTGAAGGTTTCTCGATATTAATTAGACCGCTTTCTTCCATTTCATCAAATTGGTTTATCAAAATATCTTTTAGACTGTAGGCCACATCCAAAGGTATTAATATTTCCTTAAAAATAATAAACTCATTGGATTCGGGATGGCTCTTACCAAACGATAAAAGCGATCCTCGCGCCCCCGACCTAACCCTAACATAGTCAAAAAACGCGAAATCTTTTGCGTGTTCGTCGATATATCTATAATTAGGAGCCTTCTTTGACTGCTTAGGGTTACTATTTTTCTTCGTAGTAGACTTCATTATTTAATCCTTTTTAATTCATCTCTTTTCTACTACAATATCGTCAATCATTGCTTGTTGCTTTAGATAAGTATTTCTACCCACATTGCTCACGTTTATTATACGCCCAAAATGCCAATTTGGCAATAAAATTATCGGCTGGCAACCAAAATTTTAAGTATATATCCAGGCAGAATTTTGGAGGTTTTGCACTGTTATTTAATGCAAAAGTGGGTTATTTTAAGCCAAATGCATAATATCTCGTTGTATTTCAAGCGGTTGCAATGTATTGAGACAGCGGAAATTTCAGAACCAGTATGCCATTATGGCGTTCTACATTGCAAACAAAATTCATGTGAATAGGAATCAGCTGTAATCATTCATACGTAAATCTCCAAATTCTTATTTGATTATTCTATATAATATGCAGAATTCATAATTAAAGGCACACTGGTAGAAAAATCGTTTATATTTATTCACTTCTAACCACTTTTGCCACTTCTTCTTTTCCCCATAAAAAAAAACCCGCCCAACGAGGCGGGTTTTTTGGCAATTGAATTATTATCTCTTTGCGTCAATCTTGTATCTCTTAATCTTATCGAACAAAGTTGTGTAGTCAATTTGTAGAATTTTGGCACAACGGCGTTTATTTCCTCGAACCTGATTCAATACTCTGAGAATTGCGGCTCGCTCCGCCTGTCCTTGGGCATGAGCCCCGATTTCCTTGAGTCCGGCGCCTTCACGAAGCTGTATTTCGTTGTTGCTTTTTAATCTAATAGCCATATGTTCCGGCTTGATTTTTTTGCCGTCACAGAGAATTATTGCCCGCTCTATAGTATTTTCCAACTCTCGGACATTACCCGGCCAATGATATTTTTCCATCAAGGTCAGAGCGTCTTTTGATAATGATTTGGATTTCTTGTTCATCTCCCGACAATAACGAGCAATAAAGTGATTGGCCAAAGATTCCAAATCATTTATCCTCACCCGCAATGGCGGAATTACTACCGGAAACACCGATAATCGATAATACAAATCCTCCCTGAATTTCTTCTGAGTTATTAAATCTTTCAGATCTGCATTCGAGGCCGCTATAACGCGCGTATCTATTTTTGTCGAACGAGTTCCTCCCAGCCGTTCGACCGTTCTTTCCTGCAGGACCCGAAGCAGTTTAGCCTGAAGCCCAATATCCATGTCGCCGATTTCGTCCAAAAATATCGTACCGCCGTCGGCAATCTCAAATTTCCCAATCTTGCGTGCCACCGATCCGGTAAAAGCCCCTCGTTCTGAACCAAACAATTCGTTTTCCAAAAGCTCGCGGGGAATGGCAGCGCAGTTAATTGCTATAAACGGCCCCTTCTTGCGAGGCGATAAATTATGAATCGCACGGGAGAACAGTTCCTTACCAGTGCCCGACTCACCCTGAAGCAAAACCGATGTGTCCGATACTGCAACCTTTTGGATAAGTTTGAGAACCTCGATCATTTTTTCGTTTGAGCCTATTATTTCACCCATCCCGAGACGATTGCCAAGCTCCTCTCGGAGGATTTCATTCTCGGCAATTACTCGTTGAGATTTCAGCGCCCGTTCAACCAGAAGCAACATATGCTCCGTATCGAACGGTTTAGTTAGAAAATCCTCAGCCCCTTTTTTCATAGCGTCCACGGCGGTTTCTATGGTGCCATAAGCGGTCATTACGATTACAGCCGTCTCATCATTGATTTCTTTGACGTTGGAGAGGACCTCCAAGCCATCAACGTCGGGCATCTTCAAATCGGTAATGACAAGATCAAATTGCTTATCCCGTGCCAAATTCAGACCTTCCGAGCCATTGGCCGCCATAGAAACATTATACCCTTCCTCGCTTAGAGTCTGGGCCACCATTTTGCGCATAGAATCCTTATCATCAATTACAAGTATTGAGGACATTTTTACTCCAGTGATAATGGTCTTTGAATATACGTTTCTACTGTAATTATCGGCTTTTCCCCATACTCCTGCATCATCTTAACTGTTCGAAATTAGCACAATTTTATGTTTGGCAAAAGGTTACAAATCACAAAGAGATTACCTGCCACATCATCTCCCATATCTACGAATACTTTTCTAAGTTAAATTTGATATATTTTACTAATAACCTTATTTTTAGCTTGTATTGCACTTTACGAATTACTATACTTGACGACGTTAAGTTACTTGGGAACAAACGGGCCATTATACGGCCCAAGGGAAGCCGCATATCGAGTGTTAGTGCTCACGCATACTTACTGATACTTGCTGAGTAATATCTTCAGCATGATGACATAATCGCTTGCCGAAAAAGGCTAAATGGATCCGGCCTAAGAGGTGAATAACGCCAGGGATAGGATACGTGAGGACATTTTGTAGATTTCTTATTTTGGCAGGGATTGGCCTGGGACTGACGGGTGTAAGCGCGAATACGGTCGATGAAGAAAACATCGCCCGGAGCGTTTCTATTCGACTTACCTGGACCGCTCCCAGGGATATCGGACCGGAATCAAAGGCGGCCGCCTATGATCTGCGGTTTTCAACAGATTCAATCACGGAAGAAAGATGGTATCGAGCCGCGCAGGTTTCCGGAGAACCCTTCCCCGAAATCAAAGGTGTTGTGCAGAGTTGTTATGTTTTTGGTTTGGTCGAAAATACCAAATACTATTTCGCCATTAAATCCGTAGATCGGGCCGGTAACTGGTCAAAAATCTCAAATGTTGTCTCACGGACAGCTCAAAGATATGCTCGGGGAGACATCAATGATAATGGTATCGCTTATGAGGCCGCCGACGCCATAATGCTTACCAATTTTTTCATTATTGGTCTCAGGGCTCTTGGAGACAAATACCTGGATGATTTTGTTTATGATATTAACGCCGATGGTACGCCCCTGAGGCTTGCCGACCTGATTTATATGATTCGTATTATCAGCGGCGACGCCAAGCCATTACCGTAATCATATTATCTTGTAGCGACAACTCCGGAGTTGTCGCCACAACGAAACAATACTATTTGATAGCCACCTTTATCGGCCTGAAGAACGGCTTCCTTGTCGTCTTCTATTTAATATTTTTATGAATCCAATCCGATATTATATTAAGCGCGATCGGTGAAAACGTCTCCTCAATCTCACTGTATTCCGATACCGCCCCGGTCTTACAGGTTTGGAACAAGTGATTCAAATCAGGTAATTCTTCTATGCGATAATTGGAATTACCGCCCTCTTTAAGAGCTTTCTCAATTGCAGACAAATTATCCCTGGCGTAAACCTGCACATCCTTTTCGCCATTGATGGCAAGAACCGGGCATTTTGTTTTCTGCAAAGCCGGACGCGGATCATAAGCCACGAAATATCGCATCCACGGCAATAAAGCCTGCTCAAAACTTTGCTGCATCTGAAAAATCATGGTCGAATCAAGGTCTTGAGAAATTTCCGGAGGTAATGCTTCTTCCCATGATTTGAATATCTGCTTCATTTCGATAACGGCTTCTTCATTTGAAATATCTTTGACGATCACACCGAGAATTTTCTTCTGCAGATCGCCATAGAGTGCAACTTCCTCTTCGCTTTTTCCGTCCAGTTTCATAATATCTATTGCCTGTCGTGTCAAAATCTCATGTCCCGGCACTCCCGGTCCGGCTAAAAGTACTATGAAGGCAATATCATCAGATTCTGAAGCTATCATTGGCGCGATCATCCCGCCTTCGCTATGCCCGATGAGCCCGATTTTATTTTTATCGACATCATCACGCGACTTGAGATACTCCACGCCCGCTTTCACATCTCCGGCAAAATCTTTTGAAGTAGCAGTCATTACTTCGCCGGTTGATTTTCCGGCTCCACGGTCATCGACGCGCAAAACGGCAATTCCGTTTCTCGTTAGATGATCGGCCAAAACCCAAAACGGCCGATGGCCAAATACCATCTCATCACGATCCTGCATGCCCGATCCGGTTATCAGAAGGACTGTCGGGAATGGCCCGCCGGTTTTCGGTTTGGATAACGTCCCCGCCAAAGATGAACCGCCTATTTCATTGAGATAGCTTATTTCTTCTTCGAGATATGGATACGGCGGTTTCGGCTCCTGCGGACGGCTAATAGTAACTTTCTCACCCCGTTCGAGATTGAGTTCCATGCTCATGCCGCCCTGCACCCAGGTTCCCGTCAGGCTGTTTTTATCATCACTCAGCTTTCCGGTATAGACTCCCATAATCTGAGTATTGGTAATCCTTATGTTCCCTTCCTCATAAACGCAGGAATCCATCGGGATTCCATAAGCCCCCTGGTCAGGGCTGTCCATCGTAGCCGTCAGCGTTCCGGACGTATCGCATATATGGAATGTTAGTCGCAGCGTTACCTCTTGAACCGACAGCTTCCCGTTCCATGTGCCGATTATATTCTGATTAGACTGCGCTACGGCAATATTGCCGCATAATAAAACAATTAGAAAAAACGCAAAACACTTTTTCATTTTGTACCCCCAAACAAGATTTGATATTTGCATTCTATAATATCTATATGCTTAAGGGGAGGATTTTATTCGATTTTTGGGAAAAATTAATAAAACAGTAGGTCGGGAGCCCTGCGCTCCCGACAATCCCGCGCAGCGGGATAAAAGAATTATCCGGCGGCATCACAGGGATGCCGCCCTACTTTCTTGAAACTTCCAAATTGTTTTTGGTACACGACACCAATGTAATTGCTAGAAAGCATAGCGCAAAATATTTTGACATGATCCCCTCCTATAGACAATGGTAAATCTATATATAAGACGAATCAATAATTGTATTTATCCAAATACTCCTTCTTAAACTTCCCAAACCTGTCTTCTCTAATCGCCGCTCTGATATCGCGGAGGAGCTCGATAAAGAAATTGACGCTGTGATACGATGCCAGCCGATGCGCTGTTATCTCGGAAACCGAATACAGATGTCTCAAATATGCCCGGCTATACCGCTGACACACATAACAATTGCAGTCGGCATCAAGAGGCTTATCGTCGTCGGTTGCCGATGCGTTGCGAAAATTATACGGGCCGCTTTTGGTAAACACCAATCCGGTACGGGCGTTGCGAGTCGGCAAAACGCAGTCAAACATATCGATACCCCGCTCGACGGCATTCAATATATCTTCCGGATACCCGACACCCATCAAATAACGTTGCTTTTCTTTTGGCAGAAGCGGCACCGTTACATCAAGCATCTCAATCATTTCTTCTTTCGGCTCGCCGACCGAGAGGCCACCGATAGAATATCCCGGAAAATCCAAGCTCAGAAGTTCATCGACCGACTGCTTTCTCAAATCCTCATAAACCGAACCCTGAACGATGCCGTGAAGTAACTGCGGAGGATACTCACCGGTCTCCTCCAGTTTCTCAAACGCCGCTATCCCCCGTTTGGCCCAGTCGGTGGTCCGTTTGAGTCCGGCCTGTGCCTGTTCGCGCGTCGCCGGATACGGCGTACATTCGTCGAACGACATGATAATATCCGCCCCCAGCTTTCTTTGAATGTCGATTACTTTTTCCGGCGTAAAATCATGATATGAGCCATCGAAATGCGATTGAAACCGCACCCCGTCATCCGATATTTTTATCCGGTCACGATGAGAAAAAACCTGATACCCGCCCGAGTCGGACAAAATCGCCTTAGGCCAGGCCGTCAGGCCATGAACCCGCCCCATCTTTTCGACAACATCGACACCGGGCCGTAAATAGAGATGATAAGTATTGACCAGGAAAATCTGCGCCCCCATCTGTTCGAGGTCTTCGCACGCCAGCGTCTTGACCGCTCCCTGGGTCCCGACCGGCATAAAAACGGGCGTATCAATAACAGCATGAGGTGTTGTCAACCGCCCCAACCGCGCATCACCGTCAGTGTGTATTACTTCAAACTCAAATCCTTCAGGATATTTCATGTTATCTTTCTAATTATCAATCGGTAGGTCGGGTTCCGAGCGAAGTGAGAAACCCGACAATTATTCCAATTCAGCAAGCTGTGGGGCTGTTGTCCGCGCCGCTATAACTCAAGCATCATTACTTTTTGGTCGTCTTGCCATTCTCCGGTTTCGACAAATCCCAACTTGGCATAGAACTGAGATGGATCGCCATCCCCAGACGCATAAGTAAGGCCAAATCGCGTCGCGTTGGGAAGGATTCGGACATGCTCAATGATAATTTTCATCGCTTGGTATCCAAATCCCTTCTTTTGGAATTTTTCGTCAATCATAAATCGCCAGAGCCAGTACTCCGCTTTTTCTGTATCGAGCCATAACATCACAAATCCAATCGGCGCTTCACCGTCATAGATAGCGCGAAACCAAGCGTTTTTATCAAAATACGCCTGGGCTATAGACACTGCATTTGGCTTTACAAAACTCTTCTGATTTTCGGCAACCTTGAGATCAATAATCGACCTAAGGGATTCCGCAGTAATCTCTCGGAGTGTTATCATAATTTTGTTTTCTTCTTTCTCATAGCAAGCTGTGGGGCACAGGTCATTCCAACCCTCTACTTTATCACCTGCAAAGCCTCTTCTATCGTGGCGACCGGGATGATTTCGAGTTTATTTTTTCCTGACAAACCATTCGCGTTGGCTTTGGGGATCATCGCTTTGGTCATTCCCAATCGGGCCGCTTCGGATAATCGCCGGTCGATGTGCCCGACACCGCGAACATCGCCGGACAATCCCGTTTCACCTATTACAATCATATTGGCGTCAACGGCGATATTCAGCCGCGATGACGCCGCCGCCAATAGAAACGCCAAATCGAGAGCGGTATCGTCAATCCGAAACCCTCCGGCAATATTGACAAATATATCGTTGCCCCCCAAATTAACTCCTCCTCTTTTTTCCAATACGGCGCTGATTATTGCCAAACGTTTATTATCAATGCCGGATGCTACTCGCTGTGGAATGCCGTAGTGCGACGTCGCTACCAGCGCTTCGACTTCAACGAGAAACGACCGACTGCCTTCCACTGCTGACGATAATATCCGACCGGGAGTGATGCTGTCATGCGAAGATGATAAAAATACCGCCGAAGGATTTGACACTTCGGCCAGTCCGTTTCCGGTCATTTCAAAAACGCCAATCTCGCCCGCCGGACCGAACCGATTTTTCTGCGAGCGCAAAATCCGGTACATATGATTGCGGTCGCCCTCAAAATACAAAACGGCGTCAACCATATGCTCCATCACCTTCGGCCCCGCGACGGCGCCGTCTTTGGTGATATGTCCGACGAGAAATAATATCTTGCCTGTTTGCTTGGCCAGTTCGATCAGCCGCGATGATGATTCCCGCACCTGCCCGACCGTTCCGGGAGGCGAATCAAACGCCGCCGACGCCACCGTTTGAATCGAATCGATGATTATAACGCCGTAATCCCCGCGGCATAATTCAAGGATACTTTCCAGTTCGGTGAGATTGGCAACCGAGATAGACTTACCCGTGATGCCAAACCGCCCGGCCCGTTCTTTTATCTGATGCGTCGATTCTTCGCCCGAGATGTACAGGACGTTATGTCCATTTTGGGAATACTCTTCGGCGACTTGAAGGAGAAGTGATGATTTGCCGATCCCCGGTTCGCCGCCAACCAACATTGCCGACCCAGGAACCGCTCCGCCGCCGAGAACCCGGTCAAATTCATTTATCCGGCATAGAAGACGCGACCGATCTTCGATTTTAATATCAGGCATCGCGACCGCTTCATTTTTGCTCAGTGATTTTATTTGAGTCTGTTTCTGCGGAGATACGATTGTCTCTTCATGCAGAGTATTCCATTCGCCACACTCGCGGCATTGCCCCTGCCAGCGGTGGTGCATCATCCCGCATGAAGTACAAAAATACGCTGTCTTTTTTTTCGGAGCCGCCTTCATTTATGTCGCCTTTCTCCTCCACAAAGTAAGTTGTGGATTACTCTATCCAAGCTATCTGAGCTTAAAGCCGTACTTTAAGTGAATGGCCGAGTTCGCTCTTTTTTCTCGGTATAGTTTTCAGGATAATTAAGACAAAACCTAAATATTTACCCGCATCCGCTGAAATTGTTTCGGCGTCACTGGGGAATCCGGAAAAACCTCCTCCGTCTTTTATCTCCTCCCATTCCAGCCACAGCTTCCAGCCATCCGGAATGATTTCGGCGACTTCAATATCGACAATTCCCGGGTACGAGAAATGGTCTATCCACCAATCGAGAGTGTGAAGGGTTCGGCATTCTTTTTGATCCCAAAAAATTCCGCCTGATTCTTGTTTGTGGATTAGATGGCCCGGAGGTTTGTCAAACTCTTTCATCGTTGCCGGCATGACCAGTCCCAATTGTCCTCCGTCTTTAAGAAATCTGGTGATATATCCCAGGTACAAATCATCGGTACCAAAATACTGGTAAGAATCAACACTAATGATTGATTCAAAATATCTTGCGGCATAGGGGAGGTTGTGGGCTTCGGCCTGAATCGGAAATACACCGTCCTCCATCCCAGCTTCTGAAACTACAGACCAGATATCATCGACATTAATCCACAAATCAGTCGCGCAAACATTGACCTGGTAAGTTTTGGCCAAAAATATACTGGTCATCCCCCGTCCGCATCCGAGATCTAAAAGGCGCATATCTTTTTTCAAATTCATTCGTTCAGCGAGAATTTCAGTCAGCCATATAGCGTTTGGCCCCATTTCATTGGCCAGCATCCATTCTATATCGAATTGACTACTCTTCGGGCAGAGTTTTTTATGTAAGAGGTCTTTGTTTTTATTTTTATTCAATATTTACCTTCCGTTTTCCCACAGCAAGCTGTGAGCCACCCTGTCTAATTGATTTTAATTCCATAATGAGATTGTAATTTTATCAAATCTCCCTCTATGGGATAATTCCAAGTCTTACAGACTGACTGAATCAAATAATTTATTATCGCCTCTTTTTTATCTATTGATGTACTTATTGGAATTTTCGCATTTGCACCATATAAAATAAATTGAGTGCCCACGGTTATTCTATCAATTTTATTATATTGTATCTGCAAAATTTTAATGTTTCTATATTCAATATAATTATCTGTTACGATTATTCGTGTTCTGATTAAAGATAGAATTAAATAGACACTTAGTATTAAGGCAAAGAGGCATAATAGAAGACCAATATAATTATTGGATATAATGTGTGCCTTTAAATATAAAGTTATATACAACCATGCTATCACAATTCCCATAAGCATGTATAATTTACTAAACAAATTAAGTCGTCCAACTATCATCGTTTTATGCATTTATCTTTTCATCCCTTGTAGGTCGAAACCCCTGCGGTTTCGACAATATTATATTTTCCTAATCTCACTGCACCTGTATCGGGCCGGTTGAGGAGCCGGATATAAATTGTTTAACGGTTTCATTATCGGTTTGCCTGATTTCATCCGGAGTGCCATCCCAGACAATATTGCCGTCGTGGAGCATAATAATTCTATGCGCGATTTTGTAGGCCGAAGCCATATCATGCGTCACTGCTATCGAGGTCACTCCCAATTTTTTATTCACATCGACGATCAGTTCGTTAATCATATCAGCCGTTATCGGATCAAGCCCGGTCGTCGGTTCGTCATAAAGTAAAATATCCGGCTCGGTAGCGATGGCGCGTGCCAATGCGACCCGCTTTTTCATCCCGCCCGAAATTTCAGACGGCATTTTCTCTTCGCTACCGGACAGCCCGACAAGTTTGAGTTTCTCGGCGACGATTGGCCGGATATCGTTCCATTTCATTTTAGCGCTTTCCCGCAAACTGAATCCAACATTTTCACCAACCGTCATCGAATCAAACAAGGCTCCAAATTGAAAAAGAACGCCAACTCTCCGGCGGTATTTCATCAACTGCTTTTGAGTAAGATCGAAAATATGCTGTCCGTCAACAATCACATTTCCATTGTCGGGCCGAAGTAGTGCGACAATATGCTTGAGAAGGACTGATTTCCCGCATCCCGACTGGCCGATAACGACAACCGACTCGCCTTGATTGATGTTTAGATCAATCCCGGAAAGAACCCGCAGTTCGCCAAAACTCTTATGTAAATTTTCGATTCGAATCATAATTGAAACAAAAGCGTTGCCATAACATAGTCCGCGACCAAAACCAAAACCGCCGCCGACACAACCGCTTGTGTGGTCGAAATCCCGACTCCCTGCGCGCCTCCCGTCGTGTTGAATCCGTGATAGCAGCCCATAATGGAAATAATGGCGCCAAATCCCGCGGCCTTAATCAAGCCGGAAGTAAAATCACTCAAGACAAAAAACTGCTCGAATCCGTTTATGAAAGTTTCCGTTGGCATCCCGACCAGGTTGACTGCCACGATCATGGCTCCCATCATGGCGATAAAATCGGCTAAGATCGTCAGAACCGGAAGCATAATTAAACCGGCCAGAAAGCGCGGCATGACGAGATAGCGCACCGGATCGACCGCCATCGATTCCATCGCGTCAATTTGTTCGGTAACTTTCATGGAACCAAGTTCGGCGGCGATGCCCGCCCCGACTCGTCCCGCTATCACCAGCGCCGTTAGTACCGGAGCCAGCTCGATCAGCACCGCCTTACCGACGGCGCCCCCGAGATACCTGATAGGGACATAATCTTTAAACTGATAAGCCGCCTGCCAGGCTGAAACGCCTCCGGTAAATATCGAAGTGATTGCTATCAACCAGATCGACTTGACGCCGATGTAATACATCTGATTGAGGATGAGACCTATTGATGAAAATAGAAATCTGATAGATGCGATCGTCCGGCTGAACAATATAAATAACCGCCCGACGCCTTTGATAAGCGTGGACGGTCGGATATCAATTATTTGCTGCGTTTCTTCCATAAAACCTAAAACGGAGTATCTCCCGATTCAACCGGCGGCCCGGGAGCTTCCCGGTAGCCTATGGCGAGGTTTTCAAAACGTGCGAATTCTTTAAGGAATGAAACATTAATTTTCCCGGTCGGGCCGTTACGCTGCTTGGCGACGATCAGTTCAGCTTTATTTTCGGCCTGCAGACGTTTCGGATCATCCTCAGGTAATTCCTTGGCCAGGTAATAATCTTCGCGATACACAAATATAACCAAATCAGCATCCTGCTCAATTGCGCCTGATTCACGCAAATCGGATAATTGCGGGCGCTTGTTGGGCCGCATCTCAACCCCGCGCGACAGCTGACTGACGGCAATAACCGGAACGTTGAGTTCACGGGCCAAACTTTTCAAGCTTCTGGTTATCATTGAGATTTCTTGTACCCTGTTTTCGGCGTAACGGCTCCCAGTCATTAATTGAAGGTAGTCTATAATTATCAAACCCAATTCATTCTTTGAAGCAAGTCTTCTTGCTTTGGCTCTCATCTGTAAAACGGTCATCGAGGGAGAATCATCTATAAACAAATCAACTTCGTAAAATGGGCCGGCGGCAACTGCCAAATGATGCAATTCATCCCCTGAGACCATTCCCCGCCTTAGCCTATGCGATGATATTTTCCCCCGGCCACAGATTAAGCGAAGCGCCAGTTGTTCCTTTGACATTTCCAGAGAGAAAAATGCAGCGGCCTTTTTCGTTTCCAGACAATAATTTTCAATAATATTTAAAGCCAGCGCCGACTTACCCATTGATGGACGCCCCGCGATTACTATTAAATCACCGGCATGTAATCCGGCAGTCATGTTGTCTAATTCGACGAAGCCTGTGGGCGCCCCCAGCAATCCACCTTTTGTTTCTTTGTATTCTTCAATTTCCAAAAACGTATGTGGAACTAATTCTCTAATATTAGCGAAATCGGTACGGAGACGCCCCTCCGATATATCGAATATTTTCTGCTCGGCCTCATCGAGAAGTTCATCAGCGTTCTTTTCCTGACGATAACAAAGGTCTATTATTTCCGCCGAAGAGTATATCATATCACGGAGTGTCGCGGCTTCCAAAACGTTTTCGGCGTAATAAACGACGTTGGCCGAAGTCGCCACGCCGCTGGCCAGCTCGGTTAGATATTTGCGCCCGCCGCAATCTTCGAGCATCCCGTTTTTTTCAAGATGATTTGAAACGGTTACAATATCTGCCGGCTGTGATTTTTCAAACAGATCTAAGATGGCATCAAAAATCTTACGATGACCGGGCGAGTAAAATCTTCGGCTCGACTGCAATACCTCAATCGCCTGACCGATCGCGCTCTCGCTGGTCAGCATCGATCCCAGAACCGCTTGTTCGGCGTCCAGTGAATGCGGTGGTTGCCGGTCAATTTTAGTTCTATTGGTCGTCATTGTTTATCCGTTCATATTCTTTCATCAATACCTGCATATCTTCCCAGGTATCCCGTTTATATTTAGCAAATCTCAGTAATGCCGCCGGGTGATAAGTTGCCAGAAAAGGAATCCCTTCAAACCGATGCCATTTGCGCCGAAGGCTCCCCAGAGGCGCTGTCGTATCCAATAACCCCTGAACGGCAATGCGCCCCAACGCGCAAATGAACTGCGGTTTTATCAGCCGAATCTGCTCTTTCAGATACGGCATGCACAAATTCATTTCATCCGGTTGCGGATCGCGATTATTAGGCGGACGGCACTTCAGTATATTGGCAATATAAACATCCTCGCGAGCAAATCCAATGGCCGCGATAATTTTATCGAGCAATTTTCCGGCCCGACCGACAAACGGCTCGCCCTGCATATCCTCATCGCGCCCGGGCGCTTCGCCGATAAACATTATTTTCGCCCGGGGATTTCCAACCCCATAAACAAATTTGGTACGGGTCTGCCCCAGAGGACATTTGCTGCAGTCACATATCGCCTCGCGATGCGATTCCAAATCCGAATATTTCGGCGCAGATACATCTTCCGATTGGGTCAGTAAATCTGTAGTAGTTTCCATAGGTGGTATCTTACCGTAATCAGGAATCGGTTTGGACGCGGTTTCATTTACGGGTAAATTTTCTTTTGAATCATTTTTCGGAATTGATGATGAGGTCTTAACCATTGTTTCTCCCGGTTGTGCGTTTTCGATACTACTCAAATGCGTGAGCGTGGATTTTTCGAGGATTAATTCCCGATGACCAAATTCAGCCTGGCACGATAATGCTCGTGACGCCAGTTCATAGAGTTCTTTTAATTCATCATTCATGCGGCAGGATTATTTCCCATAAATTGCGCGCTATAATATTTTTATCATCTTTTTGAAGTTCGCAAGTTTGCCCCGATTTTGAAATCACGGTAACGCGATTGGTGTCGCTATCAAACCCGGCCCCATCTTCGGTCGCTTTATTGACGACAATAAAATCGAGCTTTTTATCTTCCAATTTCTTTTGCGCGTTGTCAATCTCGTTTTCGGTCTCGAGCGCAAACCCGACGACAACCTGATTATCACGGCGTTTTGAAATCAGAGACTTCAATATATCAATTGTAGGCGATAATTCAACCAACATTCCCTTGTCGCATTTCTTTATTTTCTGATCAAAACTAATAGTCGGCTTGTAATCGGCGGGTGCGGCCGCCATGATAAGATAATCCGCATCATCAAAAGATACATTTACGGCCGTTGCCATTTCCTCGGTCGTTTCAACCGATATTTTACTTACTCCGTCCGGGGTATTCAATACCACCGGTCCCGATATTAATTTAACATTACCGCCCAATTTAACCGCTTCGGAGGCAATCGCATAACCCATCTTCCCCGATGAGCGATTGGAAATAAACCGAACCGGATCAATCGCTTCCCGACACGGCCCGGCCGTAACGACTACATTTTTCGCCGCCAACGGTCCGGTTCTTTTCAGAATTTGTGAAATGCGCTCAAGAATCGCCTCAGGTTCAGCCATCCTGCCGGGACCATAGGTCTTGCAGGCCATCTCACCGACGCCAACATCCATGATTAAAAGACCGCGGCGATGCAGCTCGCCCAGGTTTTTCTGAACCGCCTGATTGGAAAACATCCCCTCATTCATTGCCGGAGCCAGAAGTATCGGGCGTTTGGTAGCACAGCAGACGGCCGAAAGTAGACTTGAGCAAAAACCATGAGTTATTTGCGCGATAAAATCCGCCGTTGCCGGAGCGACGACAATTAAATCAGGCCAATCGGCCAGAGTGATATGATGCGTTCCAACAAAACGATCTTCGGGGAACATCTTGACGGATACCGGCCGTCCGGTGAGTGATTCAAAAGTCAGGGGCGTAACAAATTTCGTACCGGCTTCGGTCATTATCGTCTGCACTTCGCATCCGGCTTTGATCAGCAGTCGCGTGAGATACGCAGATTTATAAGCGGCAATACCGCCCGTGACGCCAAGAACTATTTTTCTATTGATTAATTCCATCGAGACCGACCAGACTAATTGATCGGTTCGCTTTCGGGATCACCAGCCCAGATTGCAAAAGGCATTTCCGAGGAACCGGTTTCAAACATGGCCGCCGACGCGAAAAACTTTATATCCTCGATACCGATCGGATCTGAGGCAAACAGCGCACAGCGATCGAGAATTAATTCAAGTTGTTCGGCGGATAAAAGTCGAAGCTGGCGAAGCTGCAATAGATACCCGTATGCTTCCGGTATAATAATTTTTCGCTCGGCTTCGGAAAGAATCCGTACCGAGCAGACATCAATCTCATTATGCGGCATCGAAAAACTCTCCGGATAATCCTCAAAATGTTTCAAAAGCCAGCTATAGGCCGACGAAATTTCCTTATCGGTAAACCCCATAGAACGTAAATCGGCCGACATCTCATCTATATTATTAATTGTCCCCTGGTGATCAGACAGTTGATTCATCAGGTAAACAACGATTTCAAGTATCTTATCCTGCAAGTTCGCCTTTCAAATTGTCACTAAGAAATTTACATCTTAGTAAACAGTTATGCAAGAGGATTTGTTTCTTTTTTTAGTGCCGAAAATGTCTGATTCCCGTAAAAACCATGGCCACACCGTATTTATCAGCCGCGGCAATCACATCCGGATCGCCCTTGGAACCGCCGGGCTGAATAACGGCCGAAACCCCCGCCTCGGCGACAACTTCCAATCCATCCGGCATGGGGAAAAAGGCGTCGGAAGCGCAAGTGCCGCCTTTGGCTCGATCTCCGGCTCTCTTGACCGCCAGATGCGACGAATCGACCCTTGAGGTTTGTCCCATTCCGATTCCGACAGCGGCCTTGCCGTTGCAAATCAATACTGCGTTTGACTTTACGTATTTGATTAGCTTATAGCCGAAAGTCAGTGATTCCATCTGTTCATCGGTCGGTTTATTCTTAGTCGGGATAGTAATCTTATCCGGATCAACATCGAGATTATCAAATCCCTGAGTCAAAACCCCTCCCCGAACAAATTTGAATACCTTGTCGGGATTTGGCAATTTATCAAGAATTGACGGCAATGACAAAAGACGTCGGGCTTTTTTACGCCTCAATTTGGCCAATGCCTCATCAGTAAATCCGGGAGCTAAAATACACTCGACAAATGGGGTTTTGTGAAGCAGCATGGCCGTATCCATATCGACGATACGGTTAAGACCGATAATTGATCCAAAGGCGGATAATGGATCGGTTTCATAAGCCATTTGATAAGCTTCGGCCAGGGTTTCGGCCGATGCCGCCCCGCATGGATTGGCATGTTTGACAACAACCGCGAAAGGACCATTGTATTCCAATATCATATCAAGGGTCGCGTCAATATCGGCAATATTGTTATATGACAGTTCTTTTCCGGAATGCTGCTCAGCATCGGCAATTGTCACGCCGCTAAAGCCTTTCATGCGGTAAAATCCGGCTGATTGATGAGGATTTTCACCATAACGCAAATCCTGCACTTTGGTATATTCCAAATGAAACTCATCGTCGATGGATATTTGCTTTTCCTTTTTACCGGTCTCCGAGAAATACCCTGATATGGCCGTGTCATACCGGGAAGTTAAGGCAAACGCTTTACGGGCAAGATTTCGGCGGCTTTCTCCTGATAAAGCGCCTTCATTGGCTTGCATTTCCGAAATTAACTCCGAATAATCTTTCGGACTTGTAACTACCGCCACGGAATCAAAATTTTTGGCCGCCGCTCTTATCATCGTCGGGCCGCCGACATCTATATTTTCAATTTTATCGCTGTCGGTGGAGTTGGGATTAGCCAGTGTTTCCTCGAATGGATATAAATTAACGACTGCCAGATCTATCGGTTTATATTCCTGCTGCAACATTTCACTTTGATGTTCTTCGCTATCGCGTTTGTATAAGATGCCGGCATGTACTTTGGGATGCAAAGTCTTGACCCGACCGCCAAGAATTTCCGGAGCGCCGGTAAATGTCGCGATTGAGATAACATGCACTCCAGCTTCTTTCAAAGCCGCTAGGGTTCCTCCGGTTGAGATAATCTCTACGCCCATCTCACAAAGTCTCTCACCCAATTCTACCAAACCCGATTTATCTGAAACCGATATCAGAACTCTTTTTATTTTCATCATATCCTGCATTATCCAATAACCTCCGTGCCTGCGGTCTTTAACCGGTTAAACGGTCAACCACCTCTGTATAACGCGCCAACGCCCGATCGACTATTTCATCGGGCAATTTCGGGCCGGGCGGCGTCTTGTCCCAATCGAGCCCGTCAAGATAATCCCGGATAATCTGTTTGTCAAACGAAGGCTGAGATTTTCCCGGCTCGTATTCGTCGGCCGGCCAGAATCTCGATGAATCCGGAGTCAAAACTTCATCGATGACAATTAATTTATCGCCCACGAATCCAAATTCAAACTTGGTATCGGCTATTATAATCCCTTTTTTCCGCGCGAAATCAGCCGCTTTGGTATATATCGCCAGCGATTTGTCCCGGCATAGTTGAGCCGTCTCATTCCCGACAACATCAACCATTTTTTCATAAGAAATATTTTCATCATGTCCTGATTCGGCTTTGGTAGATGGCGTGAATATCGCCTCCGCTAATTTATCCGATTCCTTCATATCTGCCGGAAATTCAAAACCATGCACTGTCGTCGTCCCCGATTTAACGGCTTCTTTATACTCTTTCCACATCGAACCGGATATATAACCCCGAACAATACATTCAATGTCGATTCGATTGGCCCTGGTAACCAGCATCGAACGGCCCTCGAGGACATCTTTATACTGCTGCAAATCTTTGGGATATTCTTCGACTTTAGCAGAAATAAGATGATTATCGATTATGTCTTTCAGATAATCGAACCAGAACACCGATACACCGGTCAATACTTTTCCTCTCCCGGGAATGCCGTTGGGAAGAACAACGTCAAAAGCGGAAATGCGATCGGTGGCAATAATTAACAGCTTATCATCGAGGTCATATACATCGCGGACCTTTCCACGGGATAACAATGGGTATTCCTTAATATCGGTTGTTAAAACAGAGTCCATTTTTTTAAGATTCCTTCCTGTATTTTTCAACAAGAAATTTGATTACTTCGGGATATAGCTCATGCTCCACTTTCAGCACACGGGCGGCCAGCTCATCGGGAGTATCATCGGGCAAAACCGGTATTTTCCGTTCAGCCATTATCTGACCATGATCATAAATCTCATCGACATAATGTATCGTTACCGCCGTCTCCTTCTCGCCCGCTTCGATAACGGCTTTATGAACCCGGGAACCGAACATTCCCTTCCCGCCATATTTGGGCAAAGTTCCGGGATGAATATTGACTATTCTGCCGCGATATTTATCAATCACCGGAGGAGCGATCATTTTCAGATATCCGGCCAGAACGATAATATCGATACGATATTCATCAAGCAAATTCAAAAGAAATTCATCGGCCTCATTTCCATTTGAGAATTTTTTGCGTTTATAAACGACCGTATCTATACCCGCTTCCGAGGCGCGGACGAGACCGTAAGCCTTTTTCTTATTGGATAGAACCAAAACAACTTCGGCGTCGATATTGCCCGCCGAACAATTATCCATAATAGATTGCAAATTTGAGCCGCCCCCCGAAACGAAAACAGCCAGTCTCACTTTCTCATTCATTTGAGTTTATCCCTCAAAATTATCCTTATTTTTTTCGGGTCGCCCTGCCTCCGGTTTTTTTCATTACCAGACCCATAAAATAATCAAAAAGTTTGATTTTTCCATACTTATATTGATTTACTTTATCATTTTCTTGACCGAGAATGGAGTCAATAATACTTTCTAATTCCGAAGTTTCCGAAATTGGTTCAAGAGACTGGCTTACAATAACCTCATCTGATGATTTTCCGGAAGATGCCATTTCGGAAAATATCTCTTTAGCCAATAATCTGGATATTTCTCCGGATTCGATACGTTCCAAAAGTCCGGCTAACTTCGTCGAAGTGACATTGAAATCCAAAATACCGATTATTGCCTGATTTAAATGAGCAAAACTCCCATCCCGATGAATCAATTTTCCAGCGTCTTTCTCAAGATGAATTTGATTTATTGGTATTTCGAATCGTTTGCCATCCCAATCAAACGCGACCATTCCACCCCGCCCGATAGGATTGTTATTTTGTGCCTAAATCGAGGATCATGACTAATCGCTAATTAAAGGCGGCCCATAGCCATTCCCGCAACCCCGTTAATTCGACTGTCAAAAGAATTATAACGGCCATCAGAAATAATTTTATTGTTTTGGCCCCCGCTGTTTTGCGAAATTCGGTAGTATCGATACCCGCCTTATCAATTAACGTATAAGGCCCGTCGGCGGCGTATCCGACAAACTCGATAAACCAGAAAAACGGATTGAATAATTGAAAGAACGCCCGACTTTTCATGGTTTCATATTTTACTACGGTTGCTTCCAGGGCCTGCATAGGAGCATCGTCTTCCAGATTGAAATTTCGCACCAGTGATTCGCGAAAAATCGCCTTAATAATATTGATCTTATAGCGCTTAGATCCACGGGCGGGAGCGTCATGAGTCACGATTGTTCCCACTTTTGCCTCGCGCATCGAGTCAATCGTCATCGGAACCAGCGGCCGCATTTTTTTCAAAAGCATTTGAGCGGCCGGATTCTCAAATCGATTGGTGAAACTGATATAATCCAAATACAATTTTCTGAATTTTTTAATCGCCGCCAGCCTTTTATTAATCTCAAAATAATTCACCGGTTTTCCTCCACCCTGTCCAAAAATTGCTCCAGACGCATATTAAATCTGTTCGAATCCTCCATATTGACCATATGCCCCACCTCGGAGACGATATCCATCTCACTGTTTTCTATATTTTGGTGAAGTTTTTTGGCTAAGGGTAGGAAAAATTTATCTTTTTCACCTATAAAAATAAGAGTCGGAATTTTGATTTTTGATGATAAGACGACATCATCGCGGTCTTTATAAGTCCCTCTTTGGGGATCGGTCCATAAATTTCCGCAATGACCGTCCATCATTTCCGCCAGTTCATCGCGCAATTGCGGATTTTTTCGGGCATAATAAAAAAGAGCATTGCGTTTCCAGACCCGTTTTATATCGGCAATAGTCATGCTCTCCACCCGTTCCCGCATATCTTTGTATTTGGGCGGAGGTTGAAACCCAGCCGCGGCGGTATCGGCCAGGGTTAAGGACAACAACGACTCAGGATGGTCAATGGCATAACCCAGGGCAGTCGCCCCTCCCATCGAAAGTCCGACGATATGAAACGGAGCCAGCCTTAATTTTTCTACCAGGGCAGCCAAATCCCGTACGCGATCGGCACGGGAGTATCCCGATTCGGGGCAGCCTGATTTTCCATGACCGCGAGAATCATAGACAAGCGTCCGAAACCTTTTTGAAAAATACTCGACCTGCGTCCCCCACATCCGCCTGTCAAGAGTAAATCCATGAAGAAAAACAATCGTTGAACCCCGCCCCTTGGTTTCGTAATAGATTGAAACTTCCTGGGTATCAACGTGAGGCATTTTCTTCTCCCGCTAATTTTTCTTGATTTGACCACCGTCGCGATTTGACCGGCGGTCAGCGATTCATCTTGTTTGAACATTACGCCTGAAAATCATTTTTTATAGAAAAGGCAGATATTTTTTTATCTCATATTGCGAAACGCGAATATGGTGATCATCCCATTCAACCCGTTTGTTGGCCAAAAATCTCTCAAAAAGATCGTCGCCCATAGTTTCTCGAATCAAATCTGATTTTTCAGTAATGGCGATTGCTTCTTCCAGAGTAGCGGGCAGTCCTTTAATATTCAGCTTTTCCCGCTCGTTCGGAGTCATATGAAAAATATTTTGCTCTATCGGCTCTGGCAATTCATATTTTCCTTCAAGTCCTTTCATACCGGCCGCCAGAATTACTGCGAAAGACAAATAAGGGTTACAGGCCGGATCGGGAGAGCGAAGCTCGATTCGGGTCGACTTTTCTTTGCCCACGCGATACATCGGAACCCGCACCAATGAGGACCGATTGCGACGACCCCAGGAAATATAAACCGGCGCTTCATATCCAGCGACAAGTCGCTTATACGAGTTTACCCATTGATTGGTAATGAGCGTTATTTCGCTTATATGCTTAAGAATTCCGGCCAGAAAATGACGGGCCATATCGGACAGATGATATGGCTTATCGCCGTCAAAAAACAGGTTGCGGCCATTTTCAAAGATTGACATGTGGGTATGCATACCCGAACCGTTTTCACCAAAAAGGGGCTTGGGCATAAACGTGGCGTAATATCCGTTATCCTGTGCGATTTCCTTAACGATAAATTTATAAAGCTGAGCGAAATCCGCCATAACCAGGGCGTCCTGGTATTTCAGATCAATTTCCTGTTGCGAGGGGGCTACTTCATGATGCGAGCATTCTACCGGAATTCCAATACTCTCGAGAGCATTGACGGTTTTCTTCCGTAATGTTGTGCTGATATCGACTGTATTATAGTCAAAGTAACCGCCTTTATCGATGATTTCAGGCGCCTGGTCATTCTTGAAATAGAAATATTCAATCTCCGGTCCGGTATAGAAAGTCCAGTTTTTATCATCCAGCTTTTTCAACGCGCGCCTGAGGACATATCGGGGATCACCGCCGTAAGGCTGGCCATCGGGAGTTTGTATGTCGCAAAACATCATAGCGACGCGTTCCCCACCGATTAGCCAGGGGAAAATACGGAAAGACTTGACATCGGGAATTGCCATCAAATCCGATTCTTCAATGCGCACAAAACCTTCAATTGATGAACCGTCAAATCCCTGTCCGCCTTCCAAAGCCTCCGGAATCTCCGACCGGGTCAGAGCCATTCCCTTTATTCGCCCGAGAATATCAGTAAAACAGAGGCGAATATATTTCACACCGGCGGCGTCAATTCGATCAAGAACCTCTTCAATTGTCTTAACCATTTTTCAATCTCCCATAAAATTCACCAAACTAATATATTAGAAAAATCTACAACCAAAATCAAAATAAAAATTCAATGGGTACGATAAAAATATAAATACGAAGACTGAAGTAGTACTTATTGCAAATAATTAAGGATTCTGGGCAGTCGAACAAAAATTAGAATATTTTTAAACAGGAATTTTGATAAACTATCTTTCCGTCGAAAATAGTCGCCGCCACTAATGCCTGATATATTTTTGATTTGGGCATCGTAAAGATATTATCTTCAAGAATAACCAGGTCGGCCTGATAGCCCGGGGCTATTTTGCCGGAAAAACTCTCCCGGCCCGAAGCGTATGCTGGTCCGGCCGTAAACCCATGAACCGCATTTGAGACCGATATCGATTCTTCAGCATAAAAACTACCGCCCCGTTCGCCGCAACCGGTTCGATTGACGGCGGCGCTAATCCCGGCCAGAGGATCAAGCGGTTCAATGGGACAATCCGAACCGAAGGCCAACGGGATATTTTGATTCAGAAGAGTTTTGAATATATAGGCTCCCTGACCCCGTATACCCCAGTACTCGGCCACCAATTGCCGGTCCGAAGGACAATGGCTCGGCTGCATTGACGCGATTGCGCCGATTCTTTTCAAACGGCCAATATCCCCTTTTGAGATTAACTGAAGATGCTCGATTCTGTGGCGAAGATTTCTGTTCGATACCAATTCGAAAGCAGAAATAACATTTGATACCGCCCGGTCTCCGATGGCATGAACGGCGCAGGCGAGATTATTTCGGGCGGCTTTCCTAACCTGCTTTTTTAAATCTCCGAATTTAGTGACTTCCAAACCAATGTTATTTTTTGATCCTAAATAAGGCTTCTTCATTAGCGCTGTTTGCGATCCCAAAGCGCCGTCAACGAATATTTTAACGCCGCCGATTCTCAGCTTATCATCACCCATTTCACTATGTATTCCCTGTTCGATAAGTTCATCAAGCATTTTTACCGGGAAATAATAATGAATCCGGAAACTCAGTTTATTCTGGTTATTCAATTGCTCAAAATAATCATACCCTTCCGGGCCATCCATTGAATGAAATCCGGTCACTCCTCGGCTATAGGCAATTTTTGAAGCGGCTTTCCACGACCTTAAAATCTGTTCCGGAATGGCCCGATTCATCAACTTATAAACGGGAAAATACGCAGGTGTCTCACGCAAAATCCCCAGCGGCTCATTCGTCGCAGAGTCTCGATCGATTTTCCCACCCGGCGGATCAGGATAGTTTTTGTCAATTCCGGCCATTCTCAGAGCCCTGGAATTGACCCAGATAGTATGTTGATCTTTACTGAATAATCCGGCCGGATGATTACCGGTTACGGCATCAAGCTCCTTTGCGGTCGGCAAATAATATTCATCCCAACGGTCAGCCGACCAGCCATCGCCGATGATCCACTCGCCGGGCGGAGTTTTGGAGGCGTAAGATCTAATCTTCCCGAGAGCCTCATTGTATGATCTAATGCCGTCCAGATGAACCGAGTGAAAGGTTTTGGCCCAGAAGTAGAAATGCGTATGGCTGTCCACCATACCGGGGATAATAGCCCTTCCTCTTACATTTATTTTCTTATGCCGCGGATAATTTCTTTTTATCCGGGAAACGTCATAACCAATCTCGGAAATCACTTTACCCGTAATTACTAATACAGTCGGCCTTCGGGAAACTCGATACTGTGGATAAATTTGGGCGTTATATAGAATGGCGTTCATCGAAACTGGCTCCCTTGATGCGAAAATCCCCGTCGCGTTTGGTTATTTTGATTTGGTCTAAAAATTCCAAAAGAGGAAGAACATATTTGCGCGTGGTCTGGAAATGATTTCGAAATTCGGCCAATGTCAATTTCCCGTTTTCGTCAAATTTATTCTCCAAATACTCAAGAATTTCTTTCCACGAATCAGAACTTACGATAAATTCAGGAGCGACAATCCGGATTTTTCCCTCGTCCCGCAGGAAATTTATTGTCCGGCGACTATTTTCAAATTTCCTTTCGATTTCAGCTATCGTCAAATAACTATGCCCGGCGGTTTTAATTGCTCCCAATATTTTTTCCGATTGATCGCGCATCGCATCGTCCAGAGACGGCTTGAATCCCGGTAGATGATAAAATTGATTGACCCGTCCTGCTTTATTTTCATTCTCAAGATATTTAAGAAACAGGATAAACTGCGAGTCGAATACTTGTTTTGTCCTTCCAGCAATATTTTCCCCGGTCATACCTCTCAAATATGACTTTTTCTTGTGAAGATTACCCAGCAATATGCTGATTTTCTCAGTCAAATCATTTATTCTCGCGGCCAGACCGACATAATCGCCGTTTATTATAATCTTTCCTGATATTTCGAGTGTTTTAAGCGTTTCAAAAATTTGCCTATCGGAAAAAATGGAATAAAATAGAATGTCATTGGCGTTCATAAATAATTGTTTTTCGAGTTCGGTTAAAAGCAACGACTCAAGACTACCATCAATCCTTTTTGCCCAAACCGGCAGTAAAGAATTCAAGACTTTGCGGCGAGGCATATTCTCAAGAATATCAAGTATCTTCCCGCCGCCAATCGTTTTTTGAGGAGTCGGCAGACGCAAAATAAAATAATCACCGACAAAAGCACATATTGGGCTCAGTGATTTTATTACCGCTATTCCGGTTTCGCCTGGCTTAATTCCTGAATCAGAGACCGGTCTTAGGATAGCCTCCGCTTCCGTTGTGCCATAAATCAGAAGGACTTTTCTTCCCTCGCTTAGAACCAATGCCGAATCGGCGAGGTTTGAAATATCCGCCGTGAAAACCTCCGGTTTCTTCTTATATGGAAATCCGCAAATGACATCGCCTCTTTTAACCTTTTCTTTATCAGCCCCCGTAAGATTAATTGCTACTCTCGTTCCCGGTCCGACGTTATCGACCTGTTTCTCGTGAGATTGTAATGACCTGATTCGTATTTTATCACCGGAGGGGAAATGATAAACCTCGCTGTCGGCCGAAAATCCTCCTCCCCGGCTGGTTCCGGTTATGACAACACCGATGCCGGTCAGGATAAAAGACCTGTCGATAAACAGTCGCGGCTTTCCGATATCTTCCACGGCCTTGATTTGCATAGCCATCTCACCAACGGCATTTACGATTTCCGGAATGCCTTCGCCGGTCTCGGATGAACAGGGAATAATCGGAGCATTTTCGAGAAAGGAGCCTTTGATCTTTTCTTTGATATCCGACGATATCAACCCAACCCAATCAGATTCCACCAAATCAGTTTTAGTTAATGCGATTAAGCCATATTCGAGGTTGAGAAGTTTGAGGATATCAAAATGTTCCTGGGTTTGGGGCATCCAACCATCATCGGCGGCAATAACCAGAAGGGCGGCGTTTATTCCGCCCGCCCCGGCGACCATATTTCGTACAAATCGCTCATGACCGGGAACGTCAACAAGACCGATTTCTTCACCATTGGTAAGTTTCATCCAGGCAAACCCAAGGTCAATTGTCATACCCCGTTGTTTTTCCTCCGGCAGGCGATCGGGATCTATGCCGGTAATGGCCTCGATTAATGAGGATTTGCCATGATCAATATGTCCGGCCGTACCAAGAACAAACATCATCAATTTACCAGGTATGTTATGGCCGCGACAATATCACCGTCGTGTTTGGGAAATACCGTGCGCAAATCGATTAAGAATTCATCATTTTCAACCCGGCCGATTATGGGCGGTGAAAAATTTCTGAATGAAGCTGCAAATTTATTTGGATTGGATTTTGTTTTAATTGATATGACCAGCGAAGGGATAGACTGCTCCGGAGTGCTGCCCCCGCCGAGATAAGCTTTCGATGCCCGGAGAATTATATTTTTCTTTCCAGCGGCGGTCAAAATCGCTTCGCCCCGTTTCTTTAATTCCGCCGGAGTCGCGCTTATCATTTTCCAGATCGGGATTTCCTCAAACCGCTCGCCTTGTAAATACAAGGACAATATTTTGGCCATGACCGCGAACGATATTTTATCGCATCGAACAGTTCTGAATATGGGATTGCTCTTGATTTTTTTAACTAATTTATCTGACCCGACGATTAATCCTGCCTGAACCGCCCCAAAGAGCTTATCGCCCGAAAAACAGGTTAAATCGGCTCCGGCCTGAACCGATTCGGAAACGACCGGTTCATTTTTTATTTTGAATCCCGGTGGGAGAGACATCAAACCCGAACCGATATCATGGGTTAGCAGGATATCATGCTCTCGACACAGTCCGGCCAAATATTTCAATGATGTCTCCTCAACAAAACCGCTTTGGACAAAATTTGAGCGGTGCACTTTGAGAATCATTTTTGTTTTGGATGTTATCGCTTTTTTATAATCATTCAATGATGTCCGATTCGTCGTTCCTATTTCTATCAACTTAACTCCGGCCCGTGTCATAATTTCCGGAATCTTGAATCCTCCCCCGATTTGAACCAACTCACCCCGAGATATAATCACTTCTTTGCGATTGGCAAGGGTATTTAAGATCACAAATAATGCCGCGGCGTTATTGTTGACCATGGTGCCGCTTTCAGTCCCGCAAAGTGATGATAGCAGACTCTCGACCAGGATTCCTCGTTTGCCTCTCTTTCCCGTATAAATATCATATTCAAGATTGCTATAGCCGCAGGCCATCTCGACAGCGTCTTCAAGATGACGATGAGCCAGTGGAGCGCGCCCCAAATTGGTGTGTATAATTATGCCGGTGCCGTTTATGACCGGTTTCAGATTTTGATGTGCCAGCTTGTTTATCTCGGCGCAGATTGAGCCTGTTAGCTTTTCGATAGTAATCGATTTGTCACCGGCTCTGAACCTTTCTTTTTCATTCGCTACCGTTTCTTTGATTATTTTCAGAATTAAAGGCTTCGGAATAATGTTATCAAATCGTTTTATTTGGGGATACCCCGAGAGAATCTCCACTGAAGGAAAATCCCGTAAGCCTGAAAATAATTCGGATTTATTTTTAGTCATTGGTCGATTCCGTTATTTTTCGATGATAATCGAGAGTCAATATAATGTAATAGACAGCCAAGCGCTATTATGATTTTCATCTCCAACTGAAAATAATTCGCGGGATTATGTTAGAATCTCATCTCAACCCAGAAACCAAGTTCGCGTGTGTGCCTCTTCGTGCGGGTTATCGAATCGCTGCTATCCTGCCAGCGGGCCCTAAGACCTCCTTTCACCGTCGTCGAGAAACTGTATGACGCCTGCGGCGAAATCGCAAGATTTGTCTTATCCTCGGTAATATTGAATTTATAACCGCCCGTTTTGCGAGCGCTTTCAGATTTATTCTTCTTGTATGACACATCAATTGACAAAGACATTTGAGATTGGAATTTTATACGGCCAAAAATCGGTAATTTAATTCCGCGGGGGCTTTTGAATGAATAGGACGTTTTAAATGAAATACTTTGCTGACCGCGTTTGGTTATATCGGTTACATTGCCTAAAACGCCGTTAATCTTTTTTGTCGTGGTTGTGCTTTTCTCGATCCGGATTGACGATCGCATCGCTTTGAACATCACGAATGAAAATGAAAACAACGGTGAAAATGACTCTTTAATATTCTCATTATGAGGATGAGGTTCGTTTGTTCTTTGTTTTGTGGATTTGACTCGCGAATATTTACAGCTCGGTGATATCTTATTCAGGAGTTTCCCGATAATCCAGAGGCCTTTGACTGATCTGAAATTGAAATTTATATTCGGCCAGATTTGATTTATAGATATCGTCGGACTCGATAAAAATGTCTCGCGTTCATCTCGGCCATATTTAAGATCCGCGCTTATTCCTGAAAATAAACTAACCCCCGAATTGGCGCTAATTGATCGATTTAACGATTTGGATTGGCGAACGGTGCCGGTGTTAATTGAAATATGATCGACTCCGGGGCTCTCGGAAAGACCAAACCTGAATTTAAGATTTGCCTTTTGAGATAAGGATGGGTAGGCAAGGCTTCGTCCGGCACCAAATCTGAACGAAACAGGTTTTATCGCGTCGGTAATATACCTGATACCGGTGAGGGCTTTTCCGAAAATACTAAATACCGAACCACCCCCCTCATCCGCGGTTCGCCGAATACCTCTCGATCGCTTGTTGGTACCAAATAAAGCCCCATGCTTCAGAGATAGATTTAGATTGATATTTAATTTGTTCGAAACGCTGTGATATGGACCGGTATTTTGACTGCTTCGATAAGTATCCGCATAATTGGTTGAATAGTCTATTTTGTGGGTCAGGAAACTAAATATTTTCGGCTGATAGTTGACCTTGAAATCCTGTCGATAGCTCTGCTCGACCCCCAGCTTAAATTCCTTGGGATTAAGAGTAATATTTATCGTTTTGGGATCAATTAAATCACGATTGGTACTGAAATTATAATTTCCGGCCAGATTGTCGAAGACCTTGAAACCCATTCTCATACTGCCTTTAAAATCCCTGCGAATCGTTGTCGGATTGGCGCCGGTTTGATTCAAAGATTGAGAGAATTTACTGCTCATCGATCCGTTCAATTCAAATTGAGTCGGATATAGATAGAGATTAGTCCCGGAAATTCCGAACGGAACCTTAAAGGATTTCATCCAGAATAACGGTTGTATTTTGGGGACCTTTTTAACCGAAAGCGAGAATGAGGCGTTGGCCGAGTAGTTTTCCCGGAAAAAATGCGGCTGATTAGCCGAATGGCCATTTGAAACATTATAACGGAATTTCGTCTTTAAACGATTAAGGAAAGCGGCGAAAAGAATGTTCTTCGTCTTCTTATTAAATGATTGAGAAACGGTAAATCCTTTATTAATGGTGACAGCCGTCTCGATTTTCTTCAATTCATCGGGAACCGTGATATCGGTTCCTGATCTCAGAAGCGGTTCCTGAACCGCCTGAGACCAGTTAAAGTTTATCGGTAATTTTAATTCCAGAGAACGAGGGAAGAATTTTTCTATTCGGAGTGAACCGGAAAACGCATAATTTTTCCTGGTTGTTCCTGAACCCAGATTATTCGCCGCACCGCCTTTAGTAGCCGATGAAACTCCGCGATAATAGGCGTCACGATTGGAATAATTGAAATTATAGGTCATTAGATCAGATAAATTTCCACTAAGACTGATACTGGCCGCCATTCCGACATCATCACGCACATCCGTTAAGCGCAGTTCGTCAATCCAGACCTCACCGGTCGCGGCTTCGGTTGTATCCAGATTGACCACGCCCATGGCGAAGTATTGGATATTGGTTAAAGACGGTTCACGCAAAGAACGGCGAACCTTCACATAATATTTCCCCGTCTCATCGGTTCGAGCAAGCGATGAATCTAAGCCATTTTTATAATCATCAATTATTTTTGCTTTCAGACCAGTGATCCTATCAAAATCAATATCGACATGATTATCATTATGCCAGCCCGGATTGAGTACGGTGCGATATTCATAATACGAATCCTTCTCGTTTCCTACCCGGAAGAAGAACATGACCGAATCTTCATCGGTCTGATCGCCGCCGTGAACAAAAGCCTTGAGGTGCCCGTAACCCATGAAATTACTGGCCCGGAAAAATTTCCGTACCGCCAGCCCCGTATCGGCGGCCAGGACAAAACCCGAATCGGGAGAATGCACCATGACTCTCGCGTTCAGATTGGAATATGACAATAATAAAGATTGTTCGGCCTCAACAACGTCGCGCGTTTGGTCAAAGAAACCTTCCACTCCGGGCGGAGAAGTATATCGCTCATCGACTTCATCATTAATCACAGCCACATCGAAACTCACCGGCCCGCTTCTGATGGAATCGGCGATAAATAGAGAATCACCCCAGGTTGTCGAGACTAAATCAATATCCGCAACCCGGACAACATACGGATTTTCCAAATTTTGCGCCGGCGCGCTGTCAAACCATATTCGCGCGAATTGAATCTGTTCCCAGACCGGTTCGCCGATAATTGTGTCTATTGCGGCGGGATCCCGGAGCGGAATACGAATTGTCCGCCAGTTATATTCATTACGCGTTCCAATAACTTCAAACTGCGTTGTATCCGACAAATCTATTCTATATGAGAAATAACCGTTTACCTTTTCAAAACCATCGTTATCGACATCCTCGGTATCGGGAATATAGCCCCCGTCCGGATCTACATTCGGTTCGGTGCCGTCGCCTTCGGTACCGTTAATCCGCCAGATATCATCAATATTAAAATTATCCTCAGCCGGGTCGGTGATCCCGTTATCCGGATCATAGCCTAGCTCAAGCGAATCCGGAATACCGTCTATACCGACATCCTCGCCTTCATCAAGAACCTTAAAACCATCTCTATCTTCGGTTGTCATTATTCCGTCACCGTTGATATCTTCGGTAATACGCCCCAGATCGATATGCATAATCCCGACATCACCATTTATTCGCATTTCAAGGAGTTGAGCGTGGGCAAGCTGTAACACGGCACCCTCCGGAATGTTTCGCATAAATCCATTCCAGGTTACCTCGGGTTCGACGGCTAAAGTATCGATTGCGGTTGTATCCCCAGCGTTTTGTCGAATATAATAATCGACCGGCTTGTATTGAATTTCGAGGATATTAGTACCTGCTTGCTCTCCAGTACCAATATCTCTTTGAGGATAAATCTCATTGATGGAAATCTGCTCAATTGGATTATGCCACGCGATCTTACCGCGTACGTTAAGAGAATCATCTATAAACGCCGGCGTCGATGCATTTCGCCAGGCACCCCGAAATATGCTAAGTGAAAAATTATCGCGACTCCCTTCAAAGTCATCAATATATACTTGCCCATCGACATTTGGATTTGGGCGTGATTGCGCCAATTCCGCCGATATTTGCATTTTGGAAGGCGATTCCGACGAATAAAAAGGAAGCGCATTCAAAAGCTTTGTAAATACCTGGTTCTCAAATCGGTACCTTAAATCGGCGTCCCATACGAGCGTTTTCGACGTTTCTTCGCCAACCCTTGGTTTACGATTCGTGGATTTATCCGATTTGTATAAAACCGTCGCCCCCGCCCTAAAATCATTGCTGGGGGCGTACTCGAGGCGCGTTCCAAATAAAGATTTCTTGGCCAATGAAAAGAAAGGAGCCTTTTCAAACATAATCGACAAATTCGAATTAATATCAGTGTACTTTTCGTCAAGTAACGTTAACCGTCCAAAATCGGTGTCAATACGATAATCTTTTCCCCGGGTGAGTCTTTGGCCGTTCCATGTAACAACTTCTGAACCCTCAATAATATTCGTGGCATTTAGAGCGATTTCCGATTGCCCGCGTCCTTTGGTAGCGACCGCCAAATAATAGCCCGATGATTGTTGCTGAATGCTCGTCTGGGGATTGACATATATCTCCGGAATCGAATCCTGTAAGGCGACATATTGCTCGGGAATTTCTCCGCTTGATATATAGACTAATGAATCCCCGACAGTATCGAGCGCAAATCGAGAATTAAAGGGATGCCTCGTGGGAAAGAACAATAAGCCAAGAATTTCATCGACATGCACGACCCGATCGAGCTCGCCGTCCGGCGCTCCGTTTCCAAAGTTATCACCGCCGTCAAGACCCAGAATCTGCAAATACGGGATACCATCCTGATTTTCGAGATCGTCCGGATCGACCGCCCGTCCGACCGGAGTACCTCGGAATATATTGATATCGAGTTCATTGAGCTCTAAATTGGTCCCACCAAGAAAATAAACGTTTTTCCATTCATATTCCCAGACATGATGATTGGCTTTTGTAATACTAACCGGCTTAATCAATTTCAACCTGAGCGTGTCGCTAATGCTTCCAATTGTGTCAACCTGGCCGGTGGCAACCCGGTAAATTTCCAGATAGACCGCCATCAAATCTCTGGAATTCAAAGCGCGACGCATGAAATGGATATAATGTTCGGTCGGATGCATGAAATAATCGATATCTTCCATCACTTCGAAATAACCTTCTTTGCGGTATTCAACTCCTGAAATATCGTCAGATGCCGTGTCTTGCGGATCGATATAGCAAATACCGAATTGGCGCGAATATCTTTCAGCATCATCATTAGTATTGTCATCAAGATATACGATTATTTTGGTGATGGAATCCCTGGGCGCGAAATCATATTTGTCAGGCTCGGGTAACTTATCCGAAAAGGCTCGTATCAGAGGCTTACGGCCCAAATCAAATATCGTATTTTTCCGGTACCCAATGTCCTTTATTATGTTTGTTGCCGACGCTGATCCCCCGGCCGAAATTTCAATTGACTCAGTTGTTCCCTTTTCCTGGGAAACGATCGCGGTGACTGATAAATCGGCCAGTTTAGCGGTAGCCTTAATTCCAAACAAGCCCTGAACCCTGGTTGAATAAGCGAGAAACTTGGTCGAGGGTAAATTCAAGGTCGTATTTCCCGCTTCAATTGTCTGCAAAATGTCATCGTCATTACCGCGGTATCGAAGAATCAGTCTATTCGCCAGAGGGATATCGTTACGAGAATCCTGACTGACCTTGACGCTGATTTTCGAACCGATTGTTCCCTCAATATCGAAGCGATAGATTTGTTCCATCTGCAGGGTAGGAAATTTCGATTGCCGATTAAAAGCCGTTTTAGGTTTATCCGTCCAGGTCGAACGCCCCATAAATGAGATTTTTCGATACCCTGATACTCTGAGGCTGGCGCCGCCTTCGCCAAAAATCGATTCAAATGCCCGAGAAGGGATGGGAATACTTATCTGGAATAATCCACCCGCCTTATTACGCTGGGCCTTCGCCAACGATCCCCGAGTTGTCTCATAGTTCAACAAGTTCAAATTCGATTCAAGACGCCGTGTCAGAAAGGAGTCATATCCGGAAGTGACCGGAGTCAGTTTACTGTTATCTCGCAGTAACTTGGTATAAGTGACGGAAAAATCTGACGGATCATATACAAACTCATATTGCTTTCCAAAACGCAAATTCACCAGGGATACATTTTCCTCGGGAGTAATAGTCGCGATTAATCGTTTCCGAAAATCAGGCGGCCTGCCGTCGGGGAAAGGAGTAAACATATTTGTCGGATACTTTAAGGACCCTTGGAATTGAGGAGGCGCAGCCTGCGCTATCACACACACACACAGAACCCCCAAAATAATGGGGATAATACGAATTATAAATTTGTCGAGCCTTATAATCATTAAACGAAAAAATTAAGGCGTTAAGTTTACATAATTATCAAGTCGCTATAAATACCTCCTTTATTAAAAATCTCCGAGACAAATAACTTCTTCTCGCAAATCAATATCAAATTTTTTCTTTACTTCTCGTTTCAATTTATCGGCCAAATGTCTGATATCTTTTGACGTCGCATTTCCCCTATTGATAATAATGTTGGCATGCTTTTCAAAAACTCCGGCGCCTCCATAAGTCATCTCTTTAGCCCCGATTTCATCAAGAAGTTTTCCCGCCGGCAATTTTCCGTGAGGCTGCGCCGCATCCTCGACATTCTTGAAGAAGCAACCGGCGCTGCAGGCGTCCGATGGATGTTTCCGCAATCGATCGCCACGAATTTCCTCTATCCTGACTTTGATTTCATCCTTATTTCCCGGTACAAGTCCAAAGGTTGCAAAGATTATCAAATCATTAGTTTCCTTCAATCGGGAATGCCGATAGGCGAATCCCAGATTTTCCCGGTTGACCATTTTTACAAAACCGTCCTCAGTCAAAATTTCCGCGGACTTTAATATCTTTCCGACGTTACTGCCATAGGCTCCGGCATTTCCATAAACAGCACCGCCAATCGTTCCCCAGATTCCTGCGGCAAATTCAAATCCTGTCAATGAACATTCGGCCGAAAAATCTACAATCTCATCGAGCATCTCTCCGGCTCCGGCGATTATATCATTGCCTTGTACCTCAATACGCCGGATGCAGTTCCGAATTATTAATCCACGATAGCCGGAATCACTGACCAACAGGTTACTGCCCTGACCGATTACAAAATATGGAATCGATAACTTTCTCGCGAGTACAATAGCCCGTGACAGGCTGTCAGTATCCGAAGCATCTATAAAAAGATCCGCTTGTCCTCCTGTCCCAAACGTGGTGTACGCGGACATTAACTCGTTTTCCCTGACCGATCGTCCAAAGCCTTCAATAAAACGTGTATATTTATCCGATCGGTTCATATCAACATCTTGCCCCTTAAAATATACTTATAGGATAAAAAAAAACAAGCCGTTTCGACATATTTAAGCGATTGTTTTCTAATAGTTTACTTATCTTCCGGCGAGTCGGTTCCGGAATTTTCATCATTTTCTTCAGACGCTTTTTCGGTTGATGAAATATCATCTTCTGCCTTAGGTTCTTTTTTGTCTTTTTCCAACTCATCAATATAATTCATCTGAAGATTATATACCGTTGAATCGATAATTTTTTGCTCTTCTTCCAGCAAATTTCCCTTGGTTTTTTCCTGAAGCATATTCAAAAGATCAATCGATACTTTAGCCTGGATCAAGTCCCGTTCGATTTTTCCAGATACCGGCGAGATCGTCTTTCCCATTTGATACCAGGCGGCCGACTGCAGTGAAATAATCAGTTGCAGAAAAAGAGGATTAATTGTTTTGGTCTCATCAGTCATATAATACTCCCAATTACTTAATTAAGCGACATCCACTAAATCCGGATTCATATTAGAAAAAATCGCGGCATGGTTCAATAAAAATCGTATTTCATTTTCTTTATCGCGGCGATGACGGAACAAGACTTCCGCCCATTTGCGAGCCGAGACAAGCAGTTCCTGATCCAATACCAGGTTGGCGACTCGAAACTCAGGCAAACCATGTTGTCGAGTGCCAAAAAATTCGCCCGGACCTCGCAGTTCCAAATCAGCCTCGGCAATCTTAAAACCGTCCGTAGTTGACGTAAAATACTCCAGACGCTTCCGCCCGATATCCGACATCGGTTTATACGCTACCGCAACGGTCAATCCCTGCCGTTCGCCCCGACCAACCCGGCCCCTCATCTGATGAAGCTGCGACAACCCAAACCGCTCAGCGTGCTGAATCACCAAAATATTGGCGTTGGGAATATCAAGACCTACTTCAATAACGGTTGTGGCTGCCAAAATATCGAGCTTCCCGTCATGAAAATCGTCTATCGTTTTATCCCGCTTATCCGCTTTGACCCGCCCGTGGACCAGTCCGATCTTTCTATGCGGCAAAAGTTCGACAAGTTCCTGATACCCTTCTTCGGCCGCCTGCAAATCCATCTTTTCCGATTTCTCAACCAACGGATATATAACAAAAGCCTGGTTGCCCTTATTCAATTCCGAATCGATATATTTGTAAATCTCACCGATTTTCGAGGCGAATCGCCACACCGTTTGGACCGGTTTTCTTCCCGGAGGTAAATCAGGAATGGTGGATACATCTAAATCTCCATACAGCGTCATCGCCAGCGTCCGCGGGATTGGCGTCGCGGTCATCACCAGACGATCCGGCATGTCCCCCTTCTCGGCCAGTTTGCTCCTCTGCATGACGCCGAAACGATGCTGTTCATCAATGACAACCAGACTCAAATTGGAAAAAGTTACCGTTTTGCTGATAATGGCATGGGTTCCGAATATAATGTCTATCTCGCCCGATTCCAATGCGCTGTTAATTTCTTTTTTTTCTTTTCCTTTGATCGATCCGATTAGTAAACGTGATTTAATTCCGCATCTATCCAGAATATCTTTCCAGCCCGAATAATGCTGCGACGCCAGTATCTCAGTCGGAGCCATCACCGCCGCCTGACCGCCGTTTTCAACCGCCAGGACCGCCGCCAGTATCGCCACGACGGTTTTGCCCGAACCGACATCACCCTGCAGCAAACGATTCATCGACTTTTTCGAAGTCATATCGTTTACGATATCATCAACACTACTCTTCTGTCCCGGCGTTAGCTGAAACGGCAAACCGTCTAATATCTGAGTAAATAATTTGCCCGGCCGGGTGCACGGTTTGGCTTTCTCTTTTTCTTTATACTTGGCTTTGCGGTTATAAATCAGATATTGCAAAAACAACAACTCATCAAAAGCCAATCGTTGCCTCGCCTCCCGAGCGGATTTTGCATCCTCAGGATAATGGATATTGACAATCGCTTCGGGAAGATATTTTAATTTCTCATTTTTAATGATTTCATCCGGTAAATATTCTTCAATATTTTCCTCAAGCGAATCCAGCGCGGTTTTAATCAGTTTGCGAATCGTCCGGGATGTCAAACCGACTTTGTTCAACTCCGCCGTGCCATGATAAATCGGAACGATTCGGCCGGTATGAATCTGTTCATCGCCTTCCCCACCGATAAACTCATACTCGGGATGGAGCATCTGATAATTCTGAAAATAAGTCACCGTCCCGGTTACAGCCAGCAAATCGCCCTTTTTGAATTGCTTCTCCAGATATCTATATCCGGCAAACCACATTAGCGATAAATGCCCGGTCTCGTCGCCGATAATAACTTCCAGCCTTGTTTTTCCGCCTTTGAGGAGCCCTTTGCCGAGGACTTTTCCGATAACCGTCTTATAATCGTTTTCCTGCAGGGAAGCGATGGTATCGACTTCGGAGCGGTCAATATATTTTCGAGGAAAATAATAGAGCAATTTCCCGACGGTATCGATGCCATGCGCTTTGAGAACTTCTCCCCTCTTGGGACCGACTCCTTTGAGAAATTGAATATCGGTTGTAAATTCCAACTTCGCCACGAGGACAAACTAATCTCGGATTTCCCTTAAGTCAATCATTAACGAGAACTTTGAGAGACCTTAGTAAAGAATGCGTCACGGTTAATTAATCTATGCCCAAATACTTCAGCGATTGTTATTTATCATAGATATCGAATCAAAACCATTTTAGTTGTATATGCATTATTTTACTTGACATACTTATAATAAGTATTTATTATTTATTGGAATCACACTATAAACATCACCGAAAAACAATCCAAAATTGAACCGGGAGGTAACAATGAAATCAATATGCCTTCTCGCCTTTTGTATGACTGCGCCGCTTTTTTTTGCGGTACTAATAAGTTGCGATAAAACTGACACCGCCGGTCCGGATTTGTCGCAGCGAATTCGGCCAAATGACATATCAGACCTTTCTGATCGCCAGCCAATATTTGATCCGGGTAATCAAACAATCCTTTCAGATTCGACTAATTTACGCTGGGGGATTTCCTGCGATTCGGGCGACTGGCTGGCAAAAGAATGGTTCACCATCAATTTTAATTGCGACTGGAAAATCCCCTACTGGGCGGCCTATTATTTGAATGATTCAATGCTGTCTCTTGATACCACTCGTTCAGCCAATAACAAAATTGATCAGGATATTAGCAGTGATTGTCAGGCCCGGGATTACGATTATTCATATAATCCTTACGATAAAGGGCATGTCGCTCCGGCCGCTGCATTTAGATATTGCTCGCTGGCCTACGCTTCAACTTATTATTGGACCAACATAAGCCCCCAGCATGAAAAAATAAATCAGTACAAATGGAAGGCGCTGGAAGTGTCAATCAGAAATCGTATCATGTCTATTGGCAATGGATGGATTATCACCGGACATTTTTTTGATACTCCCAATCAGCAGCCGGATACTTTTCTCAATAATCGGGTGGCTATTCCAACCCATCTTTATAAAGCAGTTCTTTTTATGAATGATGACAGCGTCTTTTCAATGGCGGCTTATCTAATACCCAACGCTTCAGATACCCTGCCATACACATTTGAAGAATATTGCCTGTGTGTTGATCAGCTTGAGCTAATTACTGGTTATGATTTTTTCCCTCTGCTGGAAGACGGATTGGAAAATTATTTGGAGGGTGGAAACATTACATCTGTGGGGCCTTGATCAATAGCCTTGCCATCTCGGGAAGATTCTTGGCTGTTTTTGAATGCAATTACGCATTAAGAACTATGGGAAACGTCCAATAATTATAGTCTTTGACCCATAAAATTCCCGAAAAAAACTGGCCCGGTCCGGACTCGCCCGCCAATCCTATCTATTATCATTACAATAAGATACGAGGCTTTTTACACCTCTACCCCAATATATTCCGGGACGGCATGGAATCTGTACATATTTCTTGTGAAAATGAGGAATAGGTTTATGTCTAAGATGATAAAAAATGAAAAAGGCGTGAGTTTACTCGAAGTCATGATCGCGATTTTAATCCTGGCTTTTGGAGTGTTGGGTTTGGCGCCCATGTTTATAATTTCCGTTAAGGGAAACGTAATTGCTCGTGATAATTCGTTTGTCTCCAATCTCATCAAGGAAAAAATCGAGCTTTATGAGGGGATGGACCCGTTGCCGGCCCTTCCGTTTAATGACGCCGATTTGGTTGTCTGGGAAAGAGGCGAGGTCGGCCAAACTGAAATGGGCCGCGATACTGTTTGCACCGGTTATTCATCGGGCGATCCAGGAGTATTCACGCGAACCATCGTGATGGAAGACAACGCCACCGACTCTCTTATCCCTGCCGGATTGGTCCAGATAACCGTAGCCGTATCGTGGCTGGATCATCAGAATCTGAATAGATCATCGTCATCGAGTACATATATATTCCAATAGATGAGGTTTGAAGGAAATGAAGAAAATAAAGAATTCCAAAGGAAGCACGGTCATTGAAATTATGATAGCCTTGTTGATAACCGGTATCGTCTCGGCCGCCGCTTTCCAATTTTATGTCAAGATGCACGGCCAGACAATGACTCAGGAACAGATTTCGGATATGCAACAAAATAGCCGAGCCAGCCTTCAGGAAATAGTCAAGGCTCTGCGTACCGCCGGATACAAAGTAGGCGCGCATGATTCTTATGCCATAGTGGGCGACAGCCTCTATGTCTTCACCAGCATTACCCAACCGGTGGATACGATTATTTATTTTCTGCAACCTTACTCCATCCTTGAATACCCGGCTATCGCGAGTTTACCCGAAGAATTACATCCCAAAAAGCTGATGAAGCAGGTTAATGGTGGATCTCCCGAGATATTTTCGGACTTCATCAATGATATCGATTTTACGGCTGTAACCGCCAATACTATAGAAGTAGTTGTCAAAGTTCAGGCCGAAAGCCCTGATTTGGATTATGAGGATAATGAAGGTTATCGAGTCTATACTGCGGCCGAACGAGTTTTGATTCGTAATATGACGCTGTAATGAAAGAGGATTAGTCATGATAAATTTAATTCGAAATAATCGCGGCGGAGCCCTGTTTATATCGCTCAGTCTCCTGGCTATGCTGACTATCATCGGTCTGTTGGCGGTGCAAACTTCCAATACCGACATAGAATTGTCGGGTTATCAGGTCGAATCCGATAAATCATTCTATATTGCTGACGCCGGAGCAAAACGAGCGGTCTTGGAAGTTGTCAGCGACTACACCTGGCGAACCGGATTTGCCGATGTCGCCCTTGCCAATGGAGCCTACACTGTGATAGTTGAGGACAGCGCCGCCGATTCAACTTTGGCCGATACAATTCTAATAACCGCCAGCGGGACTTTCAGAGATGGTGTCACCAATATCGAAGTGGTCATGACGCCGGTAATTGTCAATCCATTTAGTAAAGCCATGTTTGGCGACAGTTGGATTGATTTGGATCGTGAAACATGTACTGATTCGTACAATTCGGATTCCGGCACATACGCCGGGACCGTTTTGGACACGTTGGCCGATATTGGTTCTAACGGCACTATCAGTTCCAGTAAATCAGTTACTTTTGGCGGAGGGATTCAGGTCGCGACCGAAGGCGGAATTTCTCTCGGGCCATTTAATACCATCAACGGTGACACCACCTCAACCGCCGACTCGGTCTCACTGGATATTATTCCCGCTTCAGAATACACTTGGGCGGAATCAGTCAGTAAAGCCATGACTGGAATATCCGGAAGTAATTTTAATTATGATAACGGCACCAAAGATTTAATTCTTGGATCTACAGGCGATGTTGTCCTTCAGAGCGGCGTCTATTTCTTCAACGATCTAACTTTGGGATCTGATTCGCGAATTTCCCTCGCCGCCGGAGCTCAAATAACTATTTATGTTACTGGCACTGTACACTTCGCTCAAAACTCTGTCTTTAACGAAAACGGCAAACCGTCTGACGCAATGATTTATTCCAGCGGCCCGACAATGCAATTCGACCAGGGCAATATTTTCTACGGCGCGTTTTACGGGCCCAATGCTCATGTCCAGTATGACCAGACTACTGAGGTTTACGGCTCATTAATAGGTGGTTCTATTCGACTGGATAGAGGCGCCTGCTTCCATTATGACCGCAATCTGGCAAACATAACCAGGCGTTTAGTCGATAAATACGAGTCCTTCGCCTGGCGGGAATTGTAAAATTCGGAGATTTAGAATTAGTTCCAATATACACAATACCCGGGGGGGCAGTATGGATGATGATATGAGACACAAAGTATTAAATGAGAGAGGTGGAGCATTACTAATATCTCTTAGTTTGGTGGCAATGCTGACACTCCTTGGCATCTTGGCAGTAGAAACATCAAATACCGGCATCGAATTATCCGGTTATCAAGTCCAGTCCGATAAATCATTCTATATCGCCAACGCCGGAGCCAATCGAGCAATTATGAAATTGACCAATGACGCTACATGGCGCGCCGGATTTAACGATGAACCCTGGACTAACGGCGTTTATACAGTAGCCATCACAGACAGTTTAACCGACACGACCTTAGCCGATACAGTCATTTTAACGGCTACTGGAACATATGAACACGGCTTGTCGACGATTGAAGTGACCTTGGTGCCCGCTATATTCAATCCATTCTTGCACGCCATGTTCGGAAGGAATAGTGTTGACATTCGTAATAATATGACTATCGATTCATATAATTCGGACTCGGGTACTTATGAAGCTACTCAAGAAAACCTTGGAGGAGACCTGGGATCGAATGGAAATATCATAGTCAAGAATGGTGCAACCGTGGGAGGTGATGTTTCTACTTCTTTGACCGGAGGACTCACTATTCACAATCGGAGTGATGTTTTGGGTGATACAACCGATGCCGCGCCTGTTTATGATGTTCCCGATACGCCTCAATCAACATTCAATGCTATGGAAGCAAGTAATGACAACTCTTCCGGCTTGTCCGGAAGTTATACATATAACCCGTTGAATCATACTTTTCAAACTACGGGAAACGTAACCTTTGGTGACGGTGTGTATTATTTTAGCGATTTTACATTGAAAAATTCCGCATCGGTCACTATAGCGCCGGGAGCCAATGTTGAAATATATATTACCGGGGCCGTCGAAATTAAAAATTCCGGTACAATAAATGCCAGCGGTAATCCCAGCGAACTTAAAATGTTTATCCAGAATGATTTTGTCTTAAAAAACAGCGCCGAAATGAGTGCGGTCATCTATGCCCCAAGCGCTCAGATAGACCTCCGCAACTCTGCGGATTATTATGGAGCGGTTGTAGGCAACGATGTCCTTTGCCATAACAGCGCAACTTTTCATTATGACCAAAGTCTCGCCGATTTAACATTCGGAGGTGGAGCAACCATGCAACCCGTTGCCTGGCGCGTACCATAAAATAACCTATTATAAAAAATTCCAGGGCGGGCCCACCCAGACCCGCCTTTTTTTATATTTTCATATCATTCACCTTACAAACTCAAACTACATTCAAAAAACTTGAATTTATCCTCTTAATTTGATATACCGCGCGACAGCCAAAAAGGGATGACATCCCCGACAACCTCGGGTTGTCGTCGAGAGCAATTCTCTCGTCATTGCGAGGAGCAAAGCGACGTGGCAATCTATAGTAGCGACTGTCTTTAATGTCAAGCTAATTTAGGGTTCCACCTTTCTTTTTTTGCGAGCATCGTGTTAAGAATGGTTATCATTTTCCTCATCACTGCAACCAAGGCGGTCATTTTGCTTTTTCCTTG